>NZ_JBNDMQ010000010.1:0-276276 GCF_050436665.1 Paraburkholderia sp. EB58
CCCGTGTGAAAGTAGGTAATCGTCAGGCTCCCCAGCAGCAAACAGAAACCCCACCCCGCAAAAGGTGGGGTTTCTGCGTTTACGCGTCCGGAAACGAATCAAACAAACCGCTGCAACACCAGCCCTCAAAACTTGCTTCCTTAAAGCGCCAGCTGTACCAACCCGCATGTCGCCAGCGTACCCGTCCAGAGCAGATCGAAATTAAGCCACTTGGTGCGCAGGCCCGCTACACCGAAGTGATCATAAACGGCTAGCGCAATCACCCCGGTCGTCAAAAGCATTGCCGCGCTGTGCACGCACAGAGCGATTGCCGCAATCGTAGCGGTAGAATCGGCGCCAGCGGCCACAGTCCCGGTTGCGTTAGACAAGGCACTGCAAATTGGCATCAGCGCGGGAATCAACATGAGGCCGGCGCCATGCGAACCCGCCACTACAAACGACCAAACCGTCAGGCCGGCAAAGCCCGTTTGCATTCCAACCAGCGGTCGCATCCGATGACCACGAAGCGCATGCCACGTCGCCCAACCGATCAGCAACGTACCGCACACCCGATTCAACACCGTATGGTCAATCACCATTCCTAGCGATAGTCCTGCCATCAACATGCTGCCGGCCGCGAGCGCATGCCCCAGCGCAATCGGTACGAGAGACAACAAAACCACCCGGCGACTGCGCCGATACAGTCCGAGCGCAACCGCGAACAACCATCCCATCGCCGGGTTGAGACCGTGAAACGTGCCGAGCGCGGCGACCGCGAGCCATGTCCACAATGAGGAGGTCGGCGAAGTCATTCTGTTCAGGGATAGCAGTACGAATCGGACGAACAGTCGCCGCCTTGCAGCCGGATCTGATGCGGTCTGTGACCTTCGGGCCACGCCAGGAAGAACTTCTCATCGAACGCCAGGCCGCCGTCGGTTCCTGCATCCAGTTTGACCATCCAGCCGTCAATGCCCTCGGGATAGAACTGCGGATCGACCGCGCCGTAAAGAGAGTTCGTGAAGTAGACGCGCTTGCCATCGCGGCTGACTTCGACCATTTGCGGACCGCCGTTGAGCGCACCGTTCGATGCGCCGGGATGCGTCGCGCGCGAAACTATGCCGCCGATCCGCACCTTCCCCGCCAGTTTTGGCGCGAACGGATCGGACACGTCGTATTGCAGCAGGTCGCCCGTTCCCCAGCAGGACACATATAAAAAGCGATCGTCCATCGACAGATCGATGTCGGTCACCAGCGGCGGCACAGCGCCGAACGATTTGAGCACCGGCGGCAGCAAGGCAGGGTCGGCAGGCTCGGCCGGAATGTCGATGATCTTGCGCACGGCCCACGTGTTCTTGTCGCGATACCAGGTCCAGATGGACGACGACAGGTCTTTCAGGCTGATCACGCAATTGACGAAACCATACGCTTTGGTCGGATCGTGGGCTGGGCGCAGTTCGAAAACGAGCTGATACTCCGGCCCGAAGTCGATCTCCTGCAAATGCTTGCGGCGTGTGAAATCCCAGAAGTGCAGTCGACGGCCATAGCGCGCACCCAGAAGCACTTCCGGAATCAAGCCGTTTTCAAAGGTGTCCGGCGTGCCCCATTCGCTGGTTACGAGCGTGTCATATCCCAGGTGCCACCAGCCGTCGTAGGCCAACTGCTGCGGTCCGCGGTCGACTTCCCAGCGCCCGAGCGGCTCGAAGCTTTCCGGATCCAGCAGAAAAATCCCGCCGGGCGCGCCACCGTCGGCGTTCCCGAGCGCAGTCACATAGATGCCGCCTGGACCGCAGTGCACCGTGTGCGGACGCGTATAGCCGGTGCGGCTGGCAATGGTCTCCGGTTCGATCACCTTGACGATGGTCGGGTTCAGCGGGTCGGGTTTCGTATCGAGGATATAGATGCGCGAGGAGCGCAGCCCCGGCACGACCAGGTAACGCCGCTCAGTATGCGGGTGCGGCGCGTTAGGGCAAAGGCAGGAGGAGCAGGCGTTCCAGCCGAAGTGATGCAATTCGTCGCCCGCGTGCGGCATCGACAGATTGCCGACGATCCGTGAATACGCCGGGGAAGCGGGGTCGACGTCGACCACGGCGATCGCATCGGGCCGTGTGCGATCGGGATCGAACGCGGCTACATAAGCGAGCTTTTCGGGCGGCGCCTGCGCGGCAAGGCGCGGCGAGGGGTAAAAGCTCGGGTCCGGCTTCCAGATGCCCATGGTGTTCCTCCTCCGTATCGATTTGAATTGCGAATCGGGGTGGCACAACTAGCCATCATGAACTGTAGTAGTTTTAACTCTGACGCAAAGCTCATTCCGGAATAAGCATATTCGCGGCCGGCGCAGGTAGGTCAGGTTTGCAATGCAACATGGACGCGAGGCAAACTCAACGACGCGTGCCTCGCATCCTAAGCCCGGCGCGTCAATGCTCCAATTGCTCACCCGGTTCGATGTCCGGTCCGGCGCGCATCGGCAGGAGACCGTCGACCGGATCGGTCTGTCCCAGTTCGGCGAGCAACGCCTCGTCGCGGGCAATCACCTTCGGCATATGCGTTCGGAGGAATTCCACCCACGTGCGAGTCTTTGCGTCGACGTACTTGCGCGAAGGATAGAGCGCGTAAATGTTTGCCTTCTGCAGCGTGTGTTCCGGCAGAACCCGCACCATGGATCCGTCGCGCAGCCCGTCGATTGCCGAGTAAAGTGGCAGCATGCCGATCCCCATGCCCTCGCGGATAGCCACCACTAGCGACTCCGCGATATTCACCTGAACGGACCCGCTGACTTCCATCAACTCGCTACCGTTGGGGCCTTCGAGCAGCCAATCTTTGGCCGGAAAGGCGGGGGTCTGCAGGATCAGACACTCGTGATTCACGAGATCGCGCGGTTGCTTCGGCGCCGTGTGGGCGCGCAGATAGCTGGGCGATGCGCACAGGATGTTGAACGTAGCGCCCAGTAGCAGCGATACGAGATCCGAATTCGGCAAGCTCGAGGCCGTGACCACAGCCACATCGGCGCTGCCTTCGAACAGATCCGGCATGCGCTGCGACAGCGTGAGCTCGACGGTAACCTCCGGATAGAGCGCGCGATAGCGCGAGATTGCCGGCAGCACGTAATGCTGCCCGATGCTGGCGTAACTATGCATGCGTAGCGCGCCAGTGGGGCGCTCATGCGCGCAACTCGCTTCCTCTTCAGCCGTGTCGACGTCAGCGAGAATCTGCCGGCAACGCGTCAGATAGCGTTCGCCGGCGGTCGTGAGCGCGAGGCGCCGGGTCGAGCGGTTCATCAGGCGGGTGCGCAGGTGGGCCTCGAGTTCCGAGACCGCGCGTGACATGGCGCCCGTCGTCGAATTGAGCGACTGTGCAGCGGCGGTGAAACTGCCGGCTTCCACCACGCGCACGAACACCCGCATATTTTGTAGCGTATCCATCAGTCCTTCTTGTTCGACATTTTCGAGAGAGAACCCGTATTGTCCGCCTGTTGCGCAACGCTATTGTTGTTCGATCTGGAATGATCGTTCCCGGCTTGTGCCATTAATGTGCGTCGCCAAGGCTCCTAAAATCGGTCCCTTGCCAGCCGGGCGGGCGCATTGCCACGTTCGGCACTCTTTCCAATCCGAATGACAGCCCAAGGCGCGGCTTTGCTTTCATGAAACGCCAGCATCTGATCCAGCCAACGCCCGGCCCTCATCGGCAGTGGGCCCCGATACTGCGCGCGACGGCTGCGGCCGGCCGGGACTGGGCAACGGGCGACGGCCTCATCTGGCTTCATCTGTTCAAAACGGTGACCGCCGCGCTGCTCGCGCTGGGCATTGCCATGCTGCTGGACCTGCAACAACCCCGCACCGCCATGACGACCGTGTTCGTCCTGATGCAGCCGTTCAGCGGCATGGTGCTCGCCAAAAGCTTTTATCGGATCATCGGGACGGCGGTAGGGACGATTGTCGCGCTCGTGCTTGGAGCGGTATTCGTGCAGCAGCCCGAACTCTACATGCTCGGTCTGACATGCTGGATAGGTGCCTGTATTGCTGCGGCGGTCCGGTATCGGCATTTTCAGTGGTACGGCTTCGTGCTGGCGGGCTACACCGCCGCCCTGATCGGCATTCCCACAGTGATGGAGCCGAACGCTCTGTTTCTCGCAGCGCTCACGCGCGCCGCGGAGGTCGCGGTCGGCATTGTGTGTTCGAGCGCTGTCAGCGCGTTGATCGTGCCCCAAAGGTCGAGCCTTGCGCTGCAACGCACACTGCGTAACAGATATCGCGATTTTACTGCGTTCGCAGCGCAGGTGCTCGGCGGCAAGGTTCAGCGGGGCGTCTTCGAAGGGCGCTTTGCCGACCTCGTCGATCAAATTGTGGGCTTCGAGGCGACCCGCACCTTCGCCGCATTCGAAGACCCAGGTATGCGCTCCCACAGCCGGCGTCTGGCTCGCCTGAACAGCGAGTTCATGGACGTCTGCGCCCGCCTGCATGCGTTGCGTCAACTGTTCAAGCGGTTGCAGGCTGGCGGCCCAAGCCTGGTAGTTGACGCAACGACGCCGTATTTCGACGAGCTATCGGCCCTGTTAGTCCGCCAGGATGCGAAGACCGTCGACGCGGCGCATGCGGCTCGCACTGCCGTCGAACTGCGGATCTTTCAGGCCATGCTGCCGCGCCGCGTACGGCAGACGCGTCAGACACTGGAAGCATCGGTGCCCGATCTGCTGGCCGATTTCGATACCTCGGCAGAACTGCTCTATCGTTTTGTAGACGAGTTCATTCGTTATACGGAGACCTATGCGTCGCTCGGACAACACAGGCCCGCGAAAGAGCGGCAGACCGTCCGCTACGTCAACAAAACGAACGGTCTGGTGGTCGGATTCACCTTCCTGCGGACCGTGGTCGTCATGGCTATCGTCGGGTGGTTCTGGATCGAAACCGATTGGCCAAGCGGCGGCCTGGCCGTCATCGGCGCAGCGCTCGCGTGTGCATTGACTTCGACCGCGCCCAATCCGTCCAGGCTGACCCTGCAGATGGCCATTGGCGCTGTCTTCGCCACGATGGCAGGCTATCTGTACACCTGCTACGTGTATCCGAACATCGACGGCTTCCCACTGCTTTGCGTGACGCTCGCACCCGTGCTGGCATTCGGTGCGTTCCTGGCGATGCGCCCTGGCACCTCCGGCTACGGCGTGGGTTTTTCGGTCTTCTTTTGCCTGCTCGCGGGCCCGGACAACGTGGTGAGTTACCAGCCGGACCTGCTGATCAACAACGGCATTGCGCTCGTCTCAGCGATGCTGGTTGCTGCGCTGGCATTTGCAGTGATTTTCCCTGCGCAGATGCCATGGCTGATCGGCAAAATCAAAGGCAGCTTACGATCTCAGGTGGTGCTGGCGTGCAAGGGTGAACTACGCGGACTGAACCAATATTTCCAGTCGAGTACTCACGATCTGATGGCGCAATTGCGCGTACTGCTAACGAAGCGTTCGCGCCAGCATCGCGACGCATTGCGTTGGATGCTCATCACGCTCGAAGTAGGGCACGCGGTTATCGACCTGCGCAACGAAGCGGCTAACGCGGCCTATGTCGAGGCATTGCATCCGCGTTGGAGCGCGTGCCTCGAGCAGATGAACGGCGATGTTGCGGCGCTGTTCGAGGAGCCTATACCACGTCATCTCGAGCGTGTGCTGGCGTCGGTGCGCGAGACGATCGGGATCGCGCAGGCGGTTCTTGAAACCGTCCACACGGATCGCGAACGGCGGCACGACCTGCAGCGCATGCTCGGCTCCCTGCATTTCATTCGCACAGCCTTGCTCGATAAAGACGCGCCGTTTAACGCGCGTTAATCAATGTGAGATTTCAATCCTTCTGCCGGATGGAACAATGCCTTCTTGCCGCGGCGGTTTATCCGTGCACATGCCGGTCCTATAGTTTGATCACTGCCTCGCGGCCCCCAAGCGGACTTCATACGGGGCGTGATCGTAAGTACCGGAGAAGACAGAATGAAAGCGTTGAAGATGGTCCTGATTGCCTGTTCCTTGTCTGCCGCAGCCGCCGTGGCTCACGCACAAACCTCGGATCCCGCTGCGGGCGCACAACAGCTTGCGCAAAACCAGGCGCAATTCCAGGAGCAATTGCATGAGCAACCCGCGACTAGCGCCGCCCAGCGAGGCCGTGTTGCCGCGCCGGCGAAAAAGGCCGGCGAGTGCGTCGGGCCGGTGAGCTTCTGCAACCTGTTCTTCGGCAGCTAGAAAGAGCCATCAGCTGTTGCTGATCTGTAGTGCGATGCATACCTTGTAGCGGCGCGTTTCATCGCGAGGCGCCGCTGAAGGGTGCGACAACCCGACGCCTGATCCGGACACGCAGAAGACGTGCGCATCGGGATAAACCAGCGGGTTGATTGTGGAGAGACTAATAGCATGTACGAAGACCGGATTCGTTGTGCCGCGGTGCGCGGCAAAATCACCTCTGCCGCTGCTGCCGCATCGCTGATTCATGATGGCATGCGCGTCGGAGCGAGCGGCTTTACGCGCGCAGGCGACGCGAAGGCCGTGCCCGTTGCCCTGGCCGAGCGGGCTCGTCAGGAGGGCAAACCATTGCGCATTACGTTGATGACGGGCGCCTCGCTCGGCCACGACGTAGACCGGACGCTGACCGAGGCGGGCGTGCTGGCTCGCCGCTTGCCGTTCCAGGTCGACAAGACCTTGCGTGATGCCATCAATCGCGGCGAAGTGATGTTTGTGGATCAGCACCTGTCCGAAACGGTGGAGATGTTGCGCGCCAACCAGCTCGGCAAACTCGATGTCGCGATCATCGAAGCGGTGGCAATTACGGAAACCGGTGGCATTGTCCCCACCACCTCGGTGGGCAACTCGGCGAGCTTCGCGATTCTTGCCGACAAGGTCATTGTCGAAATCAACCTTGCGCAACCGCTGGCGCTCGAAGGCCTGCACGACATCTGGATCCCCGCTCGCCGGCCGAACCGTGAACCGTTGCCGATCGTTCACCCGAGCGACCGGGTCGGCACACCGGCCATTGAGATTCCGCCTGAGAAAATCGCCGCAATCGTCATCACGAACATGCCAGACAGCACGTCGACGGTGTTGCCCGCCGACGAAGAAACGGAGCAGATCGCCGGTCACCTGATCGAATTTCTGCAGAACGAAGTGTCGCGTGGACGCATGCCGTCGCGCTTGCCACCGTTGCAGGCCGGCATCGGCACGATCGCCAACGCAGTGTTGGCCGGCTTCGTCAAATCGCCATTCGACGCGTTTGAAATCTATTCGGAAGTGCTGCAAGACTCGACGTTCGACCTGATGGATGCGGGCAAGGTCACCTTCGCATCGGGCGCGTCGATTACATTGTCGGCCGCACGGCACGCGCAGGTATTCGACAACCTGGACCACTATCGCGATCGTCTGGTGTTGCGCCCGCAAGAGGTCAGCAACCACCCCGAAGTGATCCGCCGCCTGGGTTTGCTTGCGCTGAATACCGCGCTTGAATTCGATATCTACGGCAACGTCAATTCGACCCACGTGGGCGGGACGCATATGATGAACGGAATCGGTGGCTCAGGCGATTTCGCGCGCAATGCGTCGTGCGCGATCTTCGCGACGAAGTCGATTGCGAAGGGCGGACGTATTTCAAGCGTTGTGCCGATGGTGCCTCATTGCGATCACAATGAGCATGACGTGGATGTGGTGGTCACGGAGCAGGGCTTGGCCGATCTGCGCGGGCTCGCGCCGCGTGAACGCGCCGTGCTGATCATCGAGAAGTGCGTGCATCCGCTCTATCGCGACATGCTGCGCGACTACTACAAGGATGCATTGAAGCGGGGCGGCCAAACGCCTCACAGCTTGGAGCGGGCATTCGCCTGGCATACACGCCTGAACGAAACCGGTTCGATGCTGGAAGAGGCCGCTGCGCTGGTTTGATTGCCCGCGCAACTAAAGAAGGATGCGGCGGAGGTTAGGCGACCGGAGTCGCCTGACGCGGCAAGCGCTAGGCTCCTCGCTTGATCAGCCGGATGATAAACAACAGGATAACTGCGCCGATCACCGCAGTGATGATCGAGCCAATCCAGCCACCGCCGAGCGAGATGTGCAGGACACCGGCAAGCCAGCCGCCGATAAACGCGCCGACAATGCCGACGATGATGTCGACGATCAACCCAAAACCACCGCCCTTGACGAGTACGCCCGCCAGCCAGCCAGCGATCGCGCCGATGATGAGCCATGCAATGATGCCGTGTTCCATAATCAAGACTCCATGGTTGAGCGTGAAAAATTCACGGTGACAGAGCTTAGTCCAAGGGTGGGGTGCAGTCCATATTCGGGATACAGAATTAACATTGTCTCAATGTTTTGCGGCGGAACCGGCAATGAGGCAGGCGATAGCGCGGAACGGGACGCATGGCGGCAGCGGCCATGGCGGGGAGGCAGTGGCATGCAAGGCGCAGTCGCTCGTTTCATTTCGTTCTCGGTCTCGGGCTGCACAGGGTACAAAGCATCGACTCACACGGCGCACTTCGCCCTCGCCGAGGCAAGACGCAGGCCGACACTTCGTCTACGGTTGTTATAGATGAAGCCGTCGCCGGGCGCAAGGCGCTGACTTGCCGCTATGCGGCGTGCGCCTCGTTGTCGGCGGTTTGAAGGCGAAGATAGCGCCGTGTGCCGGCCACTGCGATCCGCGATAATCCAGGATGCCGTGCTACTCCGGCGTCGGTTCCGCTTCTTTGGCAATCCAGCTGACGCTCGAGACGCTCGTTTCCATGCTAATGCGGCTTGCCATCAACTCGAGTTTGGACTGATCCTTCGGATGCAGTTTCATGGTCGCCGTGACGCGCATGCGGCCAGGCTGTTCCATCACGTCCTCGCTCGTCAGACTTTGAAACGACAGCGGCATCGAATACATCGAATTCGACAGCGCCGCGCGGATATGAATCTCATCCTCGTCGCGGCAGACCACGGTCAGCACGTACTCGCGCACGAGATCGGCATTTGAAACCGGCGTCGCATTGATGGTGCGGCTGACTTCGCGCAACACGGTGTTGGTCAGCAGCACTATAGCTGTGCCGGCAAGCGCCGGGCCGAAATGTCCCGCACCGCACAACACGCCGACGGCCGCCGAACACCACAAGGTGGCCGCCGTGTTGATGCCCTGAATGGAGCCCTTGTCGCGCATGATCACGCCGCCGCCGAGGAAGCCCACGCCGGACACCACGTAAGCGGCAATCTGCGTCACCCCAGCCGAGCCATTGCCGGTCAGGACCCCGAGCGTGACGAACAGGCACGCGCCGCTTGCGACGAGCGTGATGGTGCGCAGACCGGCGGTACGCTGGCGGATTTGCCGTTCGATGCCGATTGCGACACCACAAGCGAAGGCAGCGAGCAGCCGCCAGACAAATTCAAGCGTCATGGGATGAGTAATCAAGGCGTGCTTAGACGCATAGTTTGAACCATACGCGTGACAGCCCCGCTAACAATACGCGAAGCGCTACGCGCGACAGGGCGCGCGGGCTCCCGCTCGCGACGCGAATGCTATGGCCACGGCGAGGCGTCAGGCCTTGCAGCGGCGAATCACAGGTGCACGGGGATCACTACGGCGCGCACCGTCTGCCCAGATGGCAAGACGGCGGCAGGGATGAGACTGGCGCGGCGAACTTGCCGATCAGGCAATTGCGTAAAACGGAGATCGATAACTGCTACTGTCCAAGATGGGGATTCCGGTTAGACGGGTGGACGGATTTTAGGCAGCGGCACGATGTGAAGTCAACCGTCGAGTAGCGCTGTGGGTGCGGTTGGCAGAGCGAGAACGAGCCGAGTCCAGCCTGCGGCGCGCTTTTCGCTGTCTATCGTTGCGCCGATCGCGACAATGCGGCGGGCATCGGCGGCGGGGATGAAGATTTCCGCCGTGTCGAACGGCCGCCGTTACTGCCCCGTCCAGTTGACCGTGATGGTGGGCGTCGCGGCGTCGCTTTCGACGCTTACCTTCCAGCAACTGTATTCTCCGGAGCGCCAGGCTTCCGATTCGCCATCATCTTCAAAACACTCGCCTTGCGCGATGCCTACGCCATGGTAAGGCGCTACCATGAAGCCACGGCTGTCCGTGGGCTGAGCGAAGCGCTGCTCCGCGACATTCAGCGGAACTACAGGTGGTACAGATACGGAAGCAAGCAGTAGCAGGTTCGCAAACAAGGGTCGTCAAGCGTCGCGTTGTTCGCTTGAACATAAAAATGAACTCATGGTGTCCGCTCAGACGCTATCCCAAATAAATCCAATTCCATCTCAAAATAAATATGGACTACGAAGCTTGACAAGGTCCATCCCGGAAAACAAACTGACCTATGCGTTGAATCATGTCGTGCAGCCCATGCGTCATTTCACATGTGGCGACTGCACTTTGGTGCCCTCCCACATAACCCAGCGTGAGCGCTTCCGGCAATCGGGGGCGCTGCTTGGTGCATCCGCCCGCGGCCTGATTCTCTTTTCGTTATTACCTGATTGAGGATTGCACGAACAAGAAAGCTCTCGGCATCGTTGCCGGCGCACTGATCGCAGCAGCACCGCTTGTCTCGTCGGCGGCTGATTCGCTGCCCGCACCGTTCGAAGGCAACAGCGTATTGCAGGCCGACGGCGTCGTGAAGGGTATCGACCAGGCAAAGCACGCGGTCACCGTCGTCGACGTGCATGGCGGCGAAGCATCGTTCACCGTCACCGACGCAAGCAACTTTGCCCAGCTTCACCAAGGCAGCAAGGTCCACGTTCGTATGGTGCGTAGCGCGCTCGTGAGCCCGACGCACGGCGCGGCCGGCGTTCAGTCATCACCGCAGAACGTGACCGCCGAAGTCGTGGCGCTCGATCGCGCGTCCGGCGTGGTCGAGTTGAAGGGTCCCAACGGCGCGGTGTTCCATATCCAGGGGCGTGATCCGGTCAAGGTCGGCAACCTGCAGCCGGGTATGCACGTCGAGGTGGCCTATGCTCCGCAAGTGAACGTCGCTGTCGCGCCTGCGGCGCAGTAAAGCTTCCGCGGTCTGCTTCGCGTGAATCTGTGCGCGGAATGTCCTTAAGGGCGTTCCGCGCATTTCGTTTTTATGGCCGCTTTTATTGTTGTCGCTTATCGCTGCGGTTGTCGCTGCTTTCATCGCGCCTGATTGCTCGACGCGTGGCGCGGTGCCCTTGCTTTCCACATCCCGGTTTCAGCTCATTTCACCCGGCACCAAACGCAGCCGGGTAATCTCCGAAGGCGCGCCAAGCCGCTTGGGTGGTCCCCAATAGCCGGTTCCTCGGCTCGTATAAACCCACAATCCGTTTAGCCGCGCGAGCCCTGCCGTAAACGGCTGCTGCAAGCGCACAAAGAAATTCCACGGAAAGAACTGGCCACCGTGCGTGTGGCCCGACAACTGCAGGGTAAAACCCGCTTCGGCAGCGGCTTCGGCCGAACGTGGCTGATGCGCCAGCAGCACCTTGATCAACACGTCACCCGGGGCGCCCGCAAGCGCTGCCGCAGGGTCACTGCGGTGGGTCGGATCAAAATGGGCGGCCGAATAGTCGGTTACACCCGCGATCACCGCACGTGCGCCTTCGTGTTCCACCACCACGTGCTCGTTGAGCAGCACATGCAAGCCGAGTCGGCGGAACTCGTCGATCCATGCGTCCGCGCCCGCGTAGTACTCGTGATTGCCAGTGACGAGGAACGCACCGTGCCGCGCACTGAGGCGCGACAGCGGTCGCGTGTGGTCGCGCAGCTGCGGCACGCTGCCGTCGACCACGTCGCCGGTCACCGCAATCAGATCGGGCTTGAGGCGGTTGACGGCATCGACGATCGCGTCAACGTAGCGACGCTTGATGGTCGGACCAACGTGGATGTCGCTGATCTGGACGATCGTGAAGCCGTCGAGTGCGGGCGGTAGATCGTCTATCGGCACCTCGATCGTGACGACGCGAGCGCGGCGCCGCGCGTTGAAAAGGCCGACCGCCGTGGACAGCAACGCAAGCAGCGGCACCGCCGCAGCGGAGTCCATGCGCCACGCGGTCAGCGGGATGGCGTGCGGCCAGATCGCATCGATCGTCAGCAGCGAGGCCATCGCCAGATCGCGCACGAAGGTGAGCACCAGCAAGGACGAAAAGAAGCCCAATCCCAGAAGGCCGATCCAGGCGAGCCGGTCGGCGAGCGGCTGGCGCTTGATCGTGCGCGCCACCATGCCGAGCGGAATCAACAGGCACGACAGCACGAGCCAGAGGACTGCCAGCCACCGGCCGGTGGAATTGATGGGCAGGTCCGGTATGACTCGGAACCCAACGTAAATGTGGAACAGGACGCCAATGCAAATAAAGCGAACAAAGAACGATGAGCGGCGCATAAGTGGCGAAAGGCGGAAGGGGGTGCCGGACGAACGCGCAGAGGCTTTGGCGCGTGTTGTGCAGATTTGCCGGCAAGGCAGATCATTCTACCGGCATGTCGTCACGCTTGCCGACGCTGCCCGGTTTCCTTTTCCAGGGACAAGGGACTGCGAATTCATCCGGCCTCCCTTTTTTGCGTTGCCGTCCGCTGGACGGGCCCGCACGGTCGGCGACAGGACTGGAAACTGGCTGGAAAGAGATTTTGAACAGTCGAATTAAACAGGTTTTGAATTGGGCTTGCGAGTGGACTATTCTGAAAGAGAACCCTGATGCAACCGGCCTCTCCGGCGCCTTATATCCGTCTGGATGTCCAAGGCCTGTCAGGCACGACGGTCGCATGACGTGGTTCGGTCTGATCGCCCGTTGAGAGCGAGTGGTAGGAGATGCATCATGAAACTGACCAGAACAGGCCATCATCCGCATCACGTCGGCCACGAAGGTAGTCATGTGATGTTGCCGATGGTGGTGTTGTCGCTCATGGCTATCGGCGTCTACTACGGAGTGCGGAGCTTCGACATTTCGGAATTGGGCCGAGACGCGCTATTCGATGTTGTGATGGTCTTCGTGGCTCTGGGCATCGCAGGGCTCTTCGGCATCGTCGGTGCGTGGTTGCGTTCGCGCGGCGACGAGGCCGAAGAGGGCTTTTGCTTTGCCGGCGCGTTGATCGGCGCCGTCGTGTTTTACGTGGCGTTGTTCACCTGAACATCTGAAGCCTGACACGCACCAGGTGCTCCGGAGTTCGCATCAGACGATCTGGGCGGCTTCGTCGAACGTAAAGCGCGGGCTTCGCGCGAACAGCTTCGACGGGTCGCCGTAGCCCAGATTGATGAGGAAATTCGCCTTCACGGTAGTGCCCGCGAAGAACGCCGCGTCGACCTTGGCGGCATCGAAGCCCGACATGGCGCCGGTATCGAGCCCGAGCGCGCGTGCGGCCATGATCAGATAGCCACCTTGCAGCGTCGCGTTACGAAACGCGGTGTCGGCGATGACCTTGTCATTGCCGGCGAACCAGCTACGGGCGTCGGCGTGCGGGAACAGCTTTGGCAAGTGCTCGTGAAAAGCCATATCCATAGCCACGATCACCGTCACCGGCGCAGCCATGGTCTTCTCGAGGTTGCCGGCCGAAAGGGCGGGGCGCAGCTTTTCCTTCGCCTCCGGCGACTTGACGAAAACGAACCGGCCTGGGCTCGAATTGGCCGACGTCGGCCCGAGCAGGACAAGTTCGACCAATTGCTTGAGAAGGGCATCGTCGACCGGTTTGGCTTGCCAGCCGTTATGCGTACGTGCGTTACGAAAGAGCTGGTCGAGTGCGTCGTCGGAAAGCGTCATGATGGTCAGTTAGCTGAAGAGAAAAATCGGGTCGCGGTGGCACCGCACGGCAAGGCCGGCTTGATGCTGGTTGGCCGAAAGAGAGCGCAAGCCGGGTGCGTGACCCAAGCCGGCGACTCGTTCCATAATAACAAGGCCACTTCCCACTAGAGCGCGCTGGTGCGCATGCGACATGCTATCCCATGAACGACCTGTTCGACGATCTTCCCAAGCCTGACGTTGCCTGGTATCCCGACTGGCTTGCGCCGGAAACGGCTGAGCGCGCGTTGCAGCAACTTCTCGACGAAGTCGCGTGGAAGCAGGAATCGATGGGCACGCCGGCCGGGCGCGTGGCGCTGCCGCGTCTCACGGCGTGGCAAGGCGAGGCGGACGCGATCTACGTCTATTCCGGGATCCGCAACGTGCCGCAAGCGTGGACACCGATGGTTGAGGAACTGAAGACGGGGGCCGAAACGATCTGCGGATGCCGCTTCAATAGCGTGCTGCTCAACCGCTACCGCAGCGGGATGGACAGCATGGGCTGGCACGCCGATCACGAGCGCGAGTTGGGGCCGCAGCCGCTGATTGCGTCAGTGAGTCTGGGCGTTGCCCGCACCTTTGATCTACGCCACAACAAGACGGGAGTGGTGCAGTCGTACCAGCTCAAAGGCGGCAGCCTGCTCGTCATGCAGGGCAACACGCAGGCGGAATGGCGCCACCGGGTGCCTAAAGAGCCGCGTGTGAGCGGCGAGCGGATCAATCTGACGTTTCGCTGGGTGACGCCCGGGCGCTAGCGGCGGCGATCTGCCGTTGTTTCAGTTGACTGCCGTAACGGGCACGCGGGAAACGCTCACCAGACGGTCCAGCACGCTGCGATTCACCAGTCGAACGACGGCGTGGAACAGGTCCCTGCGCGGCGCCGTAACCACAATCTCGTCGCAATCGTTTTGTTCTGCACAATCCGCGATGGTCGGCACGAGCGGACCCTCTCTGACTTCTACGGAGTACTTGACGCCTGCATCCTCGAGGATGCGTTTGGCGCGGCTAAACGTTGCCTCGGCATAACTCTCTTCGTGTGCGCGCAATGTCGCGAGCGTATAAAAGGCTTCGACACGTGTCGGTCCGAGCGGCGGCAGCACATTGACCAACACGACTTCGGACGCACATCGCTCGTTATAGAGGAACGCAGCGTGCCGGACCGCTTGCAGCGAGCGCGTCGAATGGCTTACGGGAACCAGCAGTTTCAGCATGATCGGTTGTCTATCAGTTGACCGTTAGATCTGTCTGCGGATGCGCAACAGGATCGATTACAGCGTAGCGGGAGCCGCGTACCGAGCGTCTAAAGAGTGCCTGCAAGCGCATAAAAATCGCATTAAAAAAGTGCCGGGGTACTGGGCGGTCTGCACGGGGCTCTCGCCGCGCGGGTATGCGCGACTGTGCGCCCAGCTTCGAGTCGCTATACCAAAATTGGTATGGAGTGCGCGAATCATATGATTGGACGCTGAAGGCGCCAGCCACTACGCTTGATCACGATCCTTGCTGAGGGCTTGCTTCAGGCCGCCACGGATCGACAACACAACAACGATCAGGAGACAGTCATGGCGAATTCACGACGCATGGTATGTCGTGCGTTGGGCGCGCTTGCGCTCACTGCGGGAATCGGGGCTCTCAGCCTCGCGGCGCCCGGCGCATATGCCCAGGACAAACCCATCACCCTCGGTTTCGCGCAGGTCGGCGCCGAGAGTGCATGGCGTACCGCCAATACCGAATCGATCAAATCGGCCGCTGCCGACGCAAAGATCAACCTCAAATTCTCGGACGCCCAGCAGAAGCAGGAAAACCAGATCAAGGCAATCCGCTCGTATATCGCGCAGAAAGTCGACGTGATCGCGTTTTCGCCGGTGGTGGAATCCGGCTGGGAGCCGATCCTGCTTGAGGCCAAGGCCGCGAAGATCCCAGTGATCCTGACCGACCGCAACATCGACGTGAAGGACACCTCGCTCTACGTCACGATGATCGGCTCGGACTTCATGGAAGAAGGGCGACGCGGCGGTCACTGGCTCGAAGACAACTTTAAAAATAACCCGGGACCGATCAACATCGCCGAACTGCAGGGAACCGTCGGATCTGCGCCTGCCAATGACCGGCATTCCGGTCTCATGGAAGTGATCAAGAACGATCCTAAATTCAAGATCATTGCCTCGCAAAGCGGTGACTTCACGCTGGCCGGCGGCAAGCAGGTGATGGAAGCCTTTATAAAAACTTATGGAAATAAAATAAATGTAGTTTATGCGCATAACGACGATATGGCGCTCGGCGCCATCCAGGCGATGGAAGAGGCCGGCATGCACCCCGGCAAAGACATCACCGTCGTCTCGTTCGATGCGACCAAGGGCGGCTTCCAGGCGATGGCCGCGGGCAAGATGAATGTCGACGTGGAGTGCAGTCCGTTGCTCGGGCCGCAACTGATGTCAGCAGTGAAGGACGTGGTGGCCGGCAAGCCATTGCCGAAGCGGATTCTGACCCAGGAGACGGTCTTCCCGGAGAGCGTCGCGGCGCAGACCTTGCCGACGCGCAAGTACTGAACCTAAGCCGAATCGATGAGAGAATCGATTAACTGAACCACAGGCCGTAACAAGTTTCTCCAGCGGTGCCTGGCCGTCCGGTTGCGATTGCAGCAGGCGGCCTCTTTTCCACCCATCGAGCGAGGTCTATGGCCCACCCGACTCCTGATCCGTCCGACCCCGTCCGTGGTCGCGGCCTGGCGGCGGCGCCGCATGCCGATTCGAGCGCCCAGACGGGAGAAATTGAGCCAATTCTGGCAACTGCTGGTGTCAGCAAAACGTTCCCCGGCGTGAAGGCGCTGCAAAACGTCAACTTCCGTCTGTTCCCGGGCGAGGTGCACACGCTGATGGGGCAGAACGGCGCCGGTAAATCCACCTTGATCAATGTGCTGACGGGGGTCGTCGCTCCCGATAGCGGTGTGGTGCGGCTTGGCGGTCAGCCGGTGGCGTTCGGTTCGCCGCAGGAAGCCGAGGCAGCCGGTGTGCGTACGCTGTACCAGGAAGTGAATCTGTGTCCCAATCTGTCGGTGGCGGAAAACGTGTTCGCGGGCCGCCAGCCGAAACGTTTCGGTGCCATCGACTGGCGCGAAATCCGGCGTCGCGCGCAGGCGGCGCTCGCCCGGCTCGACGTTTCGCTGGATGTCACCAAGTCGCTCGATGCCTATCCGATTGCCGTGCAGCAGATGGTGGCCATCGCGCGGGCGATTTCAGTCGACGCGCGCGTGCTGATTCTCGACGAACCCACCTCGAGCCTCGATGACAGCGAGGTGGCACAGCTTTTCAAAATACTTCGGTATCTTAAGCAATCCGGTATTGCGATTCTGTTCGTGACGCATTTTCTCGAGCAGACCTATGCCATTTCCGATCGCATCACCGTAATGCGCAATGGGGAGTGCGAGGGTGAATACCTGGCGCGCGATCTGTCGGCGGATCAACTGGTCGCGAAGATGGTCGGACACGAACGCATGAGGACCCGGCTTCGGGAGGCCGAGCACGAAACGCCTGCAGAGCGGCAGGCCGTGCCACCGTTCGTCGAGTTACGCGGGGTCGGGCGGCGCGGCATGATGCAGCCGGTCGATCTCGACGTCCAGCCGGGACAGATTCTCGGTCTGGCGGGGCTGCTCGGCTCGGGACGTACCGAGACCGCGCGCCTGCTGTTCGGAGCGGACCGTGCCGATAGCGGCACGATCACCATAGACGGGAAAGCGGTGCGCCTGCGTTCGCCGCACGATGCCGTCGCGCTTGGCATCGGCTACTGTCCGGAAGACCGCAAGAAGGAGGGCATTGTCGCCGAGCTGTCGATCCGCGAAAACATTCTGCTGGCGCTGCAGGCGCAGCGCGGCTGGCTGCGCAAGATCAGCGGTTCCCGGGCCCGTGAGCTGGCCGATCTGTGGATCGAGCGGCTCGGCATCAAAGCCTCGGACGCTGAACAGCCGATCGGCCTGCTCTCCGGCGGGAACCAGCAAAAGGCGCTGCTCGCGCGCTGGCTCGCGACCGAACCCAGACTGCTGATTCTCGACGAGCCGACCCGCGGCATCGACGTGGCCGCGAAGTTCGACATCATGGACCGGATGCTCGCGCTGTGCGCGGGCGGCCTCGCGATTCTATTCATCTCGTCGGAGGTCAGCGAGGTGCTGCGGGTGAGCCACCGCGTCGCAGTGCTGCGCGATCGCCGCAAGATTGCGGAAGTGGCGGGCAACGCGTCGAACGAGGACAACATCTATCGACTGATCGCGGGGAGCGCCGAATGAAGCTATCGAACTGGTTCGCTCGTGATGGCGCGGAGCGTCCATTGATCTGGCCGTGCGTGACACTCGCACTGCTTTTCCTGCTCGATCTGTGGGTCAATCCGCATTTTCTGTCGCTACGCATGCTTGACGGCCATCTGTTCGGCGCGCCGATCGACATTCTCAATCGGGCGGCGCCGCTGGTTCTGGTCGCCACGGGAATGACGTTGGTGATTGCCACGCGCGGCATCGACATTTCCGTCGGCGCCGTGGTGGCGATTGCTGGCGCCGCAGCGGCCACCATGCTGGCCACGCAGCCCTTCCCGAGTGCGGGGCTGATTGGGCAGGCGCTGGGTGCGGCGCTGATTGTCGGGATCCTGAGTGGCATGTGGAACGGCATGCTGGTAGCTTACGTCGGCATGCAGCCAATCATTGCTACCTTGATCCTGATGGTGGCCGGCCGTGGCGTCGCGCAGTTGCTGACCGGCGGCCAGATCATTCCAATCGGAGCGGCGGGCTATCTGTTCGTCGGCGGCGGCTATCTGCTGGCGGTGCCGTTTTCCGTGTGGATTGCGACAGCCGCGGTGTTGCTGACGGCGCTGCTCATCGAGGGTACGGCGCTCGGACTGTTTATCCGCGCGATCGGGGTGAATCCGGTGGCGACGCGGCTGGTGGGTCTGCGCTCGAAAGCCATTGTGTTTGCCGTGTATGGCTTCTCCGGACTTACGGCGGCGATTGCTGGCATCCTGATCAGTTCGAACGTACGCAGTGCAGACGGTAATAACGCCGGACTGCTGCTGGAACTCGACGCCATCCTCGCGGTGACGCTGGGTGGCACCTCGCTGCTCGGCGGCCGCTTCAGTCTCGCAGGCACGGTGCTCGGTGCGCTCATTATCCAGACGCTGACCTACACCACCTATTCCATCGGTGTGCCGCCCGAAGCGACGCTCGTCGTCAAGGCGATAGTGGTGCTGGTGGTCAGCGTGATCCAGTCGCCCTCGGCGCGTGCGCTGGCGATGTCGCTGTTCAGTTCGCGCGGGGTGGCACGATGAAACGGCTAGTCGAAATCTGGGCTCGTATTTTCGATCCGCGCACGTTGCCGATCGCCGTCACCATCCTGCTGTTCTGCGCGCTCTTTGGCTTCGGCTCGGTGATGTACACCGGCTTTTTCTCGCTACAGGTGCTGCTGGATCTGCTGATCGACAACGCGTTCCTGTTGATTGTCGCGATCGGCATGACGTTCGTGATCGTCTCGGGTGGGATCGACCTCTCGGTGGGTTCGGTGGTTGCGCTCACAACGATCGTCGAGGCGGTGCTGTCTGAACGTATGCATGCCTCGGTCTGGGTCATCCTGCCGATCGTGCTGGTGATGGGCGCGTTATTCGGCGCGGTGCAGGGGGCGTTGATTCACTTTTTCCGTTTGCAGCCGTTCATCGTCACGCTGGCTGGAATGTTCTTCGCACGTGGGCTGTGCTTCCTGATCACCACGCAGTCGATCACGATCACCGATCCGACCTTCAAGGCCATCTCGTCGTACCGTCTACCGATAGGCACCGGTTCGGTGAGCGCCAATGTGTTGATCGCGCTGGTGACGCTGGTTGCCGCGATTTTCGTCGCGCATTTCACGCGCTTCGGACGCAATGTGTATGCGGTCGGCGGCAACCCGCGTTCGGCGTTGCTGATGGGGCTGCCGGTCGCGCATACGCGAATCGGCGTGTATGCGCTGAGCGGATTCTGTTCGGCGCTCGGTGGCGCGGTCTTCACGTTCTACGTGCTGTCCGGCTATGGATTGCAGGGGCAGGGCATGGAGCTCGACGCGATCGCGGCCACTGTGATCGGCGGCACCTTGCTGACCGGTGGTGTCGGCTATGTCATCGGCTCGCTGTTCGGCGTTGGCATTCTCGGCACGATCCAGACGTTGATCACCTTCGACGGCACGCTGAGCTCGTGGTGGACACGCATTGTGATCGGCGCGCTGCTGTGCGCGTTCTGCCTGCTGCAACGCCTGATCGAACGTCATGCACGTTCGGTGCGGCGGCCGGGCGGTCCTGCGGGTGCAGTGGTGTCGACCCCATCGCGCGAGCGCTCACGTCACGACTCGGCCGCTACGGACTCGCAAGCGGCTGGGCGCGTGCCGCAGGAAGGCTTGCCCAAGGCCCTGGGGCGTTGAAGCGAGGTGGGCGGCCCGCGCAAAGGCAAAGCGCCCACGTTTCGTATCGCAGCCAGACGATAAGCGACGCCATCACGCCACATCCCCGAAAAGTCCCCGACGCGCAGAAGCCGAGCGGCTGACGCGCGTATCCCAATGCATGGCAGTGAGATTCGTCCTATGCCATTTGCTGTGCTATCATGTAATAACATTGTGTTTACTTTAGTTCGTTAACCCCTTAGCATTCCTGTTCAGGTAGCGCCATGAAGACAACGATCCGCAGAATGGGCAATTCCCATGGTGTACTGATTCCGAAACCCATCTTGACCCAACTAGGACTGGAGGACGAAGTGGATATGCAAGTAGAGGGGAGCGCATTGGTATTGCGCCGCCCGCAGAAGCCGGCCCGTACGGGTTGGGCGGACGCGAGCCGCTCGTTGGCGGCGGCAGGGGACGACAGCCTCGTGATGGGTGAGTTTCCCAACGCGGATGACGCGGGGCTCGTGTGGTAGCGCGCGGCGACGTTTGGCTGGTTGCGCTCGATCCTACGATTGGCAGTGAGATTCAAAAGACGCGGCCGTGCGTGGTGGTGTCGCCACCGGAGCTGCACGATCATTTGCGCACGGTAATGGTCGCGCCTATGACAACCGCCGGCAAAGCCGCGCCTTTTCGCGTGCCGCTCACGTTCTTGCGCAAGAAGGGCTTGATCCTGCTCGACCAGATCCGCACCGTCGACAAGACGCGGCTGGTAAAGAAAGCAGGGGCAGTGTCGGATCTGGCTTTATCGAACGCGTTGTCGACGTTGCAGGAGATTTTTGTCGAGTGATGTTTCCATGCTGCGATGGCGTCATCGCAGCAACGTCGTTCAGCCTTCGCCCGCAGCGACCCGGCGACGTACCGTCGCCACCCAGCGGTCCGGCGCAATGCTGCTCAAGGCTAGCGCCGTAGTCTGCGGCCACTGCTCGCGGACAATGTCAGTCAATACCTGACCCGGCGGCGCTTCAACTACTACGCGCGCGTCCATTTCAAGCATGACAGTGAGCGCGTCGAACCAGCGAACCGTGTGTCGCATGTTCGTCGCGAGATCGTCGCGGATCGCCTCCGCGGTATACAACGGCCGCCCGCCGCGATTGCCGACATAGATACTACGTGGCGCGTGAAACGGCACATCACGTGCGTAGTCGATCAATTCGTCCGCTGCATCCGCGAGCAACGCGCAATGGGACGGCACGCTTACAGCCAAACGCGTGGCTTTGCGTGCACCGGCCGCCAAAGCGCGTTCTATCAACGCCTCGAGCGCGGCGTCTGCGCCGGCCATGACGATCTGCCTCGGCGCGTTGACATTGCCGATGTAGACCAGCGGAAGACCGTCCCGCGCCTGTTGCTCGGCAAGCGTTTCCAACTGCCGCTCAGTCAAGCCGGCAATAGCGGCTAAGCCGTACCCGGACGGATACGCGGTCTCCATCAACTGGGCCCGCTTGCGCACCATGCGCAGCGCGTCGGCGAACTCAAGCGCGCCGCAGCTTACCGCCGCCGCATAAGCGCCTACCGAAAGGCCGGCGCTGATATCGGGCGTGACCTGGGCTTCGGCCAACAGACGAACCGTCGCGACGCCAGCCACCACCAGCCCGACCTGAACCGCGACCGTCGAGCGCAGCGCGTCGGGTGTATCGAGCGTCAGTACGTCGATACCGAGTGCCTGTGAGGCTTCGTCGAGCGTGGCGGTGACCACGGCCTGCTGCGGCAATCGATGCAGGAAGTCTGCAGTTTGCGCGCCCTGGCCGGGAAACTGGTAAGCGAGCATCACGCGTGTGTGGCGAGTACGGCCCATGGGTCGGCAATCAGCCGTGGACCTTGAGCATGACGTGCCATGACACGCGGCTTGCCGGCGGCCCATTCCGCGAGCGCAATGCCGCCTGCCGGCGTTTCGAGTTGGACGTCGACGCGAATCCCGGCGTGTTGCGCATGCAACTCGAGTTCGGTCAACATCTGCGTGGCGCGCTCGCGCGAGAGGGTTCGCGGCGTGCGGATCAGCAGGTCGAGATCGCTGGTCGCCGTGACGGTGGGCATGCCGCTCACCAGTTCGAAGCCTGCGCTGCCGGTGGGCCCCCAAGAAAACGCGTCAAGGTACAGTGCTTCGTGGCGCAAGGCGGCGTAGAGGGCGAACGCGGGCAGGGCACGACGTTCGGCGTCGGCAGGCAAACTGACTGCGAGGTCCTCGGGGGCGATAGCGGCTTCGACATCGCCGACTTCGGCCCATGTACCGTAGCGTTGTGCGCGACCGTTGCCGCGCAAGCCGATTGCGATGTAGCCCGGCGCTGACTGCGCGCGTCTGACCACCGCAAACGGCGCGCTTGCGAAGGCGGTGCGAACCCAGTCAGGCTCGCCGTCGAATGAAGGCAAGCGGCTTAAGCGCAGCAGATCGTGCGGCTGCCAGCGGACGTCGCGTTGAAGCTCGCTGTCGGCCGCAAACGGCGGCGCTGCGCAAGTCGGCGCTGCACAAGTCCCCATTAGGCAGCGTCCCACTGTTCGGCCAGACGCCGCCGCACTTCCACGGAGGCCGCGCGGGTCTTCTTCGCAGTATCGGATTGGAGCCGATGCGAGAGACCGGGCTTGTCCTCGCGTGCGCTGCGAATTGAAGCGCTCAGCACGTCGCGCACCTGTTCGATCTGCGCGTCGCTGGGGGCATCGGCGTCGACGCCTTTGATCAGCTCGTCGAGCAGGCCGAGTTTGGCGAACGAGGCCATCGAATACGACATCGGCACGATGGTTTCGCCGAGCGCTTCGAGGTCTTCGACCGTCCGGCGGGTGACACGGGCTGCGGCTTCCTTGCCCATTGCATGCACCAGCGTGCCGGGCGCATCGAGTGCGAGGATCCGGTTGGCCTGGTAGCCGTGCGCGAGGAACGCGCCGGACATCGCCGGACCAACGATCAGTGCGACGACCGGATGACCGGCGTCGCGTGCCGATGCATACGCGTCGACCGCCGCGGCGCAGGCGAGGTGAATGCCGAGCGTCTCTTCGCGGTAGCCGTAGGCCTGGCTCTTCACATCGACGATCGCGACGATCGGGCGGCGCGTACCGCTTTGCGCATCCTCGGCGATCGCCTTGCGCACGGCGCGCGCAAGCAGCCAGCCTTGATCGAGGCCGACGACGTTATCGGTCGCGCGCGGAAAGCGGTTCTGCGGATCGGGGACGACCGCAAAGAAGTGCGCGGTTTCGTTGCCAAGCGGAGCGTCTCCGCTCCACACGGGCGCGGCCGTGGCCGTCTCGCCGGCTAGCGCGCGGAACCAGCGGGCGCCACGGGTGAGAGAGGGTTCGTTCATGCTTCCTCCTTGGAGGAGAGGTTCGCAGCGGTCGGATGAAACACCGCCCGCATGGTTTCAGGTGTGACGTTCGCCGGATCCATCTGTGCGAGTCCGTCGAGATAGGTGTCGACCTGTTCGGTCCGATGCGCTGCGGGGACGCCTTGGGCGAAAGCGCGCCGCACGGCTGTGCGCAGCGCATCCGGATCGTCCTCGACGAGGGCATCTGCAAAGCCCGTCAGGGCCCGTTGTTCGCCACCGATCAGTTGCCACACATGGCGGCGGTCGCTGGAATCGAGCTCGTCGATACCGGCTTCCTGTTCGATCACTTCGGGCCCGTTCATGCCGAGGCGGCCTTGTTTGGTGACAACCAGATACGAGCACAGCGCGGCGGCTAACGACATGCCGCCGAAGCAACCCACCATGCCCGAGATCACGCCGACCACCGGCACATGCCGGCGCAGCGCGACGATCGCCGCCTGGATCTCTGCGATGACGGCGAGGCCCAGATTGGCTTCCTGCAATCGCACGCCGCCGGTTTCGAACAACACCACCGGACGGACCGGTTTGCCGCGTTCGCAATCGCGCAAGGCAAGTTCGAGCGCTGCGGCAATCTTGCTGCCGGAAACCTCGCCGATGCTGCCGCCCTGAAACGCCGACTCGATCGCGGCGACCACGGCGGGTTCGCCATCGATCGTGCCACGGGCGATCACGCAGCCGTCGTCCGCCTGGCAGACGATGCCCTGCAACGGCAGCCAAGGCGACTCGATCCGGTCGAAGGGCCCAAGCAGTTCGCGAAACGTGTCGGCGTCGAGCAGGGCGCGGGCGCGTTCGCGCGCCGGCAGCTCGATAAAGCTATCATGCAGCACGAGCGCGGGTTGAGGCGTAGCCACGGGGGATGCAACGGTGCTCATGCCTGATCTCCCTGTTCTGCTTCCTCGACCGCTTCCGCAAGGCGCAGTGCCACCACGCCGGGGGTTGCGCCGAAGTCGTTGATCTCGATCTGCGCGGCGCCGTCATAGCGCGTAAAGAAGCGGTCGAGCACGCTTTTCCAGATATGGCCATAGCCGTCGACGCTAGTCCGCACGACAACTTGTGCCGTCATTGAACTGGCCGGTGACAACAACACTTCGAGGTCGCCCGAGCCGACCACGCCGACATGCGCACGGGTCGTGACGGCGCGCTGCGCCGGGTAATCAAAGGTCAGATTTTCCATGAGACTTGGCTCCCGCCGGTGCCGAGACGCACCAGCATGTCGATGAAAAGGGTGGCGGCGAGCAGATCGGCTGCGCCGCCGGGGGATGCGTTGAGGAACAGCAGCCTACGGTCCAGTTCGGCGAGTGCTGCGCGGCCGTCGGTGGTGCTGCTGCCGCCAAGTTCGAGCACCGCGCGTGCGCCTTGCTGCCCGGCTTGCAGACCGGGAAGTCCGGCTCGGTGCAACAGGCACGTGTCGTCTAGAGAAGCCATGATCGCGAGCAACGCGTCGAGGCGGGCGGCGTCTTCCGGCGCGCCGTTAGCGCGCGCCTTTAGCAGCGCAGGCAGGCCTACGGCGACGACGTGCGGAAAACCGTCCTGCGCTTCGCGCCGCGCGCCGCCTACCTGATAGCGCTGGCGCGCCCGTTCGCCGTTGCTGTCCGAGGGCGCGGCGAAGCGGTCGGGGAAGCAGGCGATCTGGGCGGCCAGCGCGCAGGCTGTCGAGGCCAGGTTGAAACCGGCAGTGCCTTCGGTTGCGCCAGCACCTGAGGCCCCAATAGCATCGGTCATCGGCGTGAGCGTCTGGGAACGACCAGCGGCGGTTGCATGACTCGCAGCGGGTTGCACGTTGCGCTGCACGTAACGCCCCTGTGTGCTCCGGCCGCCGTCGACCAGCGCCGCTCCCGCCACCAGCAAGCCTACAATCCAGATCGCCCCGCGATGCGCGTTGCTGCCGCCGGTGGCCTGCATCATGGCTTGCTCACCTACGCGGCCGATCCGCGCCAGTTCGGCGCGCAGGACCGCTGAGGGTGCACTGTGGCGCGCGGCCGCGGCGAGCGCCGCGAAGGTCGTTTCAAGCGCCTGCGCGGAGCGCAACATCGTGGCGAGATCGAGGTCGCGGTGCGCGCCGCTGCCGCGCCGGTCCACCAATGCGGGCTTCGGTGTCAGCTGCGCCTCGTCTATCAGTGCCGTGACGGCGAACTGGGCAAGGCGCGCATCGGCGGCGCCGGTTTCGAGGTCGGTGTTGAGGCTAGCTTCCCAGCCGGCTCCGGCTTCGGCTACGCGTACCGACGGCGCCGCGACACACGCATTGACCGGTAGCTCCTCACCCGCGGGCACCCTCGACCCGCTCGAACCACGTATAGCCGTAACCGGCACAAGTGCAGGCGTGGCCATCGTTACCAGCTCCGGAAACGTGCCGGCGGCGCATACAACCCGCCTGACCAGGTCACCAGATCGTCGATGCTGCGCGCGGCCAGCAACGAGCGTTTCGCTTCGCCGCGTCGGATACCGAGATCCTCGGGATAAGCAACGATGCCGCGCCGGCGCAGCTCAGCCGTCTTCTCCGGCTTCGCCCGCAAACCGATTGGCGTGACGCCCGCTACCGCCGCTATCGCGGCGCGCCGTTCGTCGATGCCTTCAGCCTTGTGCAGATGCGCGATGCCTTCCTCGGTGACGACATGGCTGACGTCGTCGCCATAGATCATCACCGGCGCGATCGGCATGCCGCTCTTTGCGCCGACGGCGACCGCGTCGAGTTCGTCGACGAAGGTCGGCTCACCGCCTTTCTTGTACGTCTCGGCGAGCTGGACAACCAGCTTTTGCCCACGCGAAACCGGCCCCTGGTCCTTCAATAGCTTGAGCCACGCTTCGCTCGGATGACGGCGTCCGCGCGGATCGTGGCCCATGTTCGGCGCACCGCCGAAGCCGGCGAGCCGCCCGCGTGTGACTGTCGACGAATTCGCATCCGCGTCGATCTGCAGCGTCGAACCGATGAACAGGTCCACACCGTATTGCCCGGCCAACTGGCACAGCACGCGGTTCGAACGCAGGCTGCCGTCGCTTCCGGTAAAGAAAACGTCGGGGCGCGCCTCGATGTATTGCTCCATGCCCACTTCGCTGCCGAAAGAATGCACGCTTTCGACCCAGCCCGATTCGATGGCCGGAATCAGTGTGGGGTGCGGATTGAGCGTCCAGTTGCGGCAAATCTTGCCCTTCAGCCCGAGCGCTTCTCCGTACGTGGGCAGCAGCAGTTCGATCGCCGCGGTATCGAAGCCGATACCGTGATTGAGCGAGGTCACGCCATACGCTTCGTAGATGCCGCGAATCACCATCATCGCGGTCAGCACCTGCAGATCGCCAATGTGGCGCGGATCGCGCGTGAACAGCGGCTCGACCGCGAACGGCCGGTCGGCCTGCACGACCACGTCCACCCATGAGCCGGGAATATCGACGCGCGGCAACTCGTCGACGATTTCGTTCACCTGAACAATTACGATGCCGTGCCGGAACGCAGCGGCTTCCGCGATGGTGGGCGTGTCCTCGGTGTTCGGCCCGGTGTAGAGATTGCCGTGGCGGTCCGCTTTGTCTGCGCACAACAGCGCGACGTTCGGCGTCAGGTCTACAAACATCCGCGCGTACAGCTCGACATAGGTATAGATCGCGCCGATTTCGAGTTGGTCGTCTTCCAGCAGTTGCGCGACGCGCAGGCTCTGCGCTCCCGCGAAGGCGAAGTCAACTTTGCGTGTGATGCCGCGCTCGAACAGCGTCAGATGCTCAGGACGGCTAATGCTCGAAATCAGCAGATGCACGTCGTGAATCTTTTGCGGATCCACTTTGGCGAAAGAACGCGATAGAAAGTCGGCCTGCTTCTGGTTGTCGCCTTCGAGGGCGACGCGGTCGCCGGGGCGAATCAGGGTCTCCAGCGCATCGACGATGCGCGCGGCGGGCAACACACCGTCTTCAAGCCACGGCGCGATGGCAGCAAGCCGCCGGGCTTTTTCGTCACGCAGTGTGGTCCAGGACCGTGCAGCGGGGGCGCTGGCGGAGTGGGGGGATGGTTCGGCTCGTGGATTCATCGGCGGATTCAACTCCCTGTAGGGGTGGTGCGCGCGCGCTTCGCGCGCGGCTTGCGGCCGTTGGCTTGCGCGGCCTCGGCCTGCGCGCGTTCGGTCAGGAAACGATAAAGCAGCTCGCCAGTGCCAAGCAGATGTTCGGTGACGAGCGAGCGTGCGGCTGGGATGTCGCCGCGGCGCACCGCGTCGAGAATGGCTGCGTGTTCGCGATCGGACTCGTCCTTGTACAAGGGTAGTCCGAATTTGAGCCGCAAATAACGCTCGCCGCGCCGGTGCAGCGTGGTGATCATTTCTTCGAGTTGCGGCCGCGCGGCAGGCGCATACAGGCTCATATGGAACGCCTCGTTGCGGGCGACGTACAGCGACGGGTCCATCTCGGCCTCCGCAGCGCGGCACAGTTGCTCCGCCTCGCTCAACGTCGCCGCGGTGTGCCGCGGAATGGCGAGGCCGATGGCAAGACTTTCCAGCGCCGAGCGGATTTCGTAGATCTCACGGGCTTCCTCTGCCGACAGCAGCGCGACCGTCGCGCCCTTGTTCACGGCCACCTTCGCCCAGCCCTCGCTTTCCAGTTGCCGCAGCGCTTCGCGCACGGGAATTGCGCTGACAGAGAAGTGACGGGCAATCGCGTCTTGCCGCAAGGGGGCGCCGGGCGCCAGCGTGCCTTCGACAATCGCCGCGCGCAGCGCCTCCGCAATGACACGTGAGGTGCTCGCCCGCGGCGTGACCGCTACAGGCAGAAAGGGGACGCGCGCTGCGCTGTCCAGGGGAAAACCATCGGTTGCGTCGTTCATGATTTCAAATATTATATATAAAACGGTGAGTTTGCAAGATGGTAAATCCGGGGTCCGGGCGGGACGTGACCCTTGGACGCCGCCTTCAAGACGTATCCAGGACTTTCGGGCGAAGGCCCGCTGAAGCACCGCACGTACGCTAACTCGTTGTTAAGAATAGGCAATTCGCAATTGGCAATTCAACCGTAGGGCTGGAGGAGCACGATGAACACAATCTCGGACCGCGCGCGTGTCGCGCGGCATCGCACGCCACTGAACCGCTCGCAGATTTCAGGGTTCTGGGGCGCATGGGCGGGCTGGACGCTGGACGGGATGGATTCGTTCATCTACGCACTGGTTCTCACACCCGCGCTCACTGAACTATTGCCGCGTTCGGGCTACGCAGCGACACCTGCCAACGTGGGGCTCGCCGGATCAATCCTGTTTGCGCTGTTCCTGGTCGGCTGGGGGCTGTCGTTCATCTGGGGGCCGCTCGCTGACCGCTTTGGTCGTACCAAGGTGCTGGCCGGCACAATCTTCACTTTTGCAATTTTTACGGGACTTTCGGCTATCTCACAGAATGTCTGGGAGCTGGCCATCTTCCGGTTTATCGCGGGTGTCGGGATCGGCGGCGAATGGGCGCTGGCGGGGACCTATGTGGCGGAGGCCTGGCCGGAGGACCGTCGCAAGATGGGCGCGGGTTATCTGCAAACCGGCTATTACGCCGGCTTCTTTCTGGCTGCCGCGCTCAATTACACGATCGGGGTGCATTACGGCTGGCGCGCGATGTTCCTGACCGGCGCGGTGCCGGTGGTCGTTGCGATTCTGATTCTGCTGCGCGTGAAGGAGCCGGAAAAGTGGCAGAAGGCAGAACCGAACGCCGTGCGCACCAAGCCGTTACGCGAGATTCTCGGACCTATGTACCGGCGCCGTACCTGGGTCGCGTGTGCCTTGTTGACGATTGCGATCATCGGGCTGTGGGCAGGAGCGGTCTATGAACCGTCGGCGGTGATTCAGCTCGCAACCCGCGCCGGAATGGGTAAGCCGGATGCGATCCGCACGGCGTCGATCGCCACTGGATTGCTGTCCATCTCGACGGTTCTCGGCTGTCTTGCACTGCCGCCGCTAGCCGAACGGATCGGCCGTAAAAACACTCTGGCGATCTATTTCGCGGGGATGGCGGTGGCAATTGCCGGCAGCTTCGGCTGGTCGTTTTATATGCCTAACGGGCTGGTGCCGTTCATCGCCTGGCTGTGCGTGCTGGGGTTCTTCGGCGGCAATTTTGCGTTGTTCAGCCTTTGGTTGCCGGAGCAGTTTGAAACCCGCGTGCGGGCGACGGCATTTGCGTTCTGTACGTCGTTCGGACGCTTTGTCGGCGCGGGCGTCAACTTCCTGCTGGGTGCGGCGGTGCTACATATGCATACGCTCGGCATACCGGTCGCGCTGACTGCGCTCGCGTTTGTCGTCGGACTCTTCATCATTCCGTTTGCGCCGGAGACGAAGGGAGAGGTGTTGCCGCAGTGAGTGGGTATCCGCGGCGCGCTATCTCGCGCGCCGCGTGTTGGCCGATTGGCTGGGTGGTATTCGGCCGCGATACGCGGCATGCTTTGGTCTGGTTAGACGGTGTTCAGCATTCTGGCAACGCGCTTGAGATGTTGTACGGATTTCTGTACAATGATCTCGTAATCCGTGCGTTTCGACTCGTGTTGGTCAGCGGACTTGCCCCTTTGCCGGCGGGTTTTGTTCAGCACGCTCAATACCGCTAATTTTTTTATCAGGAGCGGCCGAAGGGTATGCCCTCGGGCCGGATAAACCATGAACACCCTTACTTACAGCGAGGCCCGTGCTGGCTTTAAGCAAGCGATGGACGACGTATGCCGCGACCACACGCCCATGCTGATTACCCGGCAAGGCGGCGATCACGTGGTGATGGTTTCGCTCGAGGACTTCAGCGCTATGCAGGAGACCCTGTATCTGTTGAGTTCTCCGAAGAATGCCGAGCGGCTTGTACGTTCTGTCGCCCAAATCAATGCACGCAAGGGTACGCCGCGTAATCTGCTAAAAGATGAGCAAACAGAAAGCCCGCAACAAGGAGGCCGTGAGGTCTGATAGCGTTTTCGTCTTCACGGATGAAGCTTGGGAAGACTATTTGCATTGGCAGAAGGTCGACCCCAGGGTTTTGCAGAAGGTCAACGAATTACTCGAAGAGTGCCGGCGTGATCCCTTCAAGGGTGCCGGCAAGCCGGAACCCTTGGTCGGCAATCTGACGGGTTTCTGGTCGCGTCGCGTGACCCACGCCGACCGTCTCGTCTATCTCCCGCAGGAGGGACTGATCTACGTCGCAGCCTGCCGTTTTCACTACGACTGAAGCGTCGATGCCGGGCATCATGCCCGGCATCGACGCGACGACTCAATCCACCGGATGCCTGACCCGCGCTCCGCGACGGAGCAGAGACACCAGCGGCCAGCCGAGATTGACACCAAGACTCGCCGTCACGATGAGCCCCATACCGGCTAGTTGCGGCGCCGACAGCGCCCGCCCATAAACAACCGCATCGACAATGATCGCGGTAAGCGGGTACACGAACAGCAGCACCGCGATGACGGGCGTGGTCAGCTTGGGCAACGCGCCATAGATCAGCACATACGACAACCCCGTATGCAGCACGCCCATGCCGACCAGCCAGAACCATTGCGTCGGGCCGATATGCGTCACAGAATGCAGCGGCGCGATGAACGCCAGACATACCACTCCGACCAGACACTGCGCGAGCGTCAGGAGATGCGGGCGCAACTTGCCGAGACTCTTGGCGATCAGCGTCACGCTCGCATAGAGCACTGAGCCGGCCAGCGCCTCGCCCACACCGATCAGATAACTGGCGTGCCCCTGCAGGTTTTCGCTCGTGGCCACGCCCGAGGCGAGCACGAGTCCGATAAATGCAGTCGCGATCCAGCCGAGCCGGTCGCCTCCGAGGCGTTCGTTAAAGATCGCCGCGCCCATCAGCACCACCCAGAACGGCTGCACGTGAAACACCACCGTCGCGACCGCGATGCTGGTGCGGTGAATCGCATCGAAGAACCAGACCCATTGGGTCACCATCAGCACGCCGGACAGCACCGCGAGCAACACCATGCGCAGCGTAAAACGCTGGGCCCTGAAGAATCCCTTCCACGCGCAATAACCGGCCAGCGCCAGAAAACCGAACAGGCAACGGAAGAACACCATCGTCATGGCATCGAGCCGTGCTTCCTCGACGAAGATGCCGATCGTCCCCATCAGCAAACCGCCGCTGGCAAGGGTGATGGCGCCCTGTTGACGAGTGGTGAGTGACATGCAAAACGCTCCGTGACGGTAATGAAGTCGAGTATCGGGGACTTGCCGGCAGGCGGCAAACGAATAAAATTGAGAAATTCGATAAGCCGGGCTTATAAATCATGCACCCTGAATTTGACGTGGATCTGCTGCGCACCTTTGTCGCCGTGGTGGAGGCGGGCAGCTTCACGAAAGCCGCTGCCACCGTGCATCGCTCGCAGGCAGCGGTCAGCATGCAGATCAAACGGCTCGAAGGCATGCTCGGCACCACGCTGTTTGCCCGCGATACCCGCAATCTGGCACTGACCCGGCCGGGCAATACGCTGCTCGAATACGCGCGGCGCGTCATCGATCTGCATGAGGAAGCGTGGTCGGCGATCGTGCGGCCCGAGGTCACGGGGCGGGTCGTGCTGGGGGCGCCGGACGACTACGTGTCGTCGTTGTTGTCCCCGGTGCTCAGGCGCTTTTCAAATCTGTACCCGCATGTGGAGATTGAGATTGTCTGTGCGCAAAGCACGGCGCTCGCGCCGATGCTGGCGGACAACAAGATCGACCTCGCGTTCGTCACCCGCGACCGCAAGCTGCGCGGCGAATACGTGCGCAGCGAACCGATGGTGTGGGTGGGGGCGTCGGAAGAGACGCCGGTGCTGGCGGCGTCGCCGTTGCCGGTGGGGTTGTACGAGCCGGGCTGCGTGGCGCGCAGCCATACGCTTGCTGCGCTGGACTCGGCACGGATTCGCTACCGTGCCGCCTATAGCAGCGCCAGTCTGCTGGGTCTCGTGGCGACCGTGGATGCGGGGCTGGCCGTGATTGCGCTCACGCGCTGCAGTGTGCCGTCGCGCCTCGCGATACTGGGCGATGCGCAGGGTTTGCCGAAGATCGAACCGCTGGAGATTGTGGTGGCGCGCAGCGCGAAATCGGACCGGCCGACCTGCGATTACCTCGCTGCCCAGATGATTCAGGACTTGTCGGTGCGCTCGCAGCCGCGCGCTTCGGCGGCTGCGTCCTCAACACCCTCCACCTTGCCGCGCGACGAGCGCGGCTCCGACGTTCAGGCGCGCGCGTAAGCCGTCACGTCACCGTCGATGGCGAGCCTGACGTGCTCGCCCGGCTGCGGCGTCCGGTAGCCCGGCACGCGTGCGCGTACCACAGTGCGCGCCGCCGACTGCAACTGCAATCCGACCCCTGCGTCCTGTCCCTGGAAGATCACGTCCTGAACGATGGCATCGAACGAAGCTGTACCGTCCGGCGTGGTTTCGTCGGCGCGCCACAGACGGATCTGCTCGGGGCGGACCATCACGTCCACGGCGCCATCTTTCGCAGGCGCGGACAGCGTCAGTTCGCCAAGTTCGCAGGTTACCCGGTCGCGCGCAGCGACGCCTTGCAGCAATACCGCCTCGCCGATAAACGAGGCCAGCTCGCGCGTGACCGGTCGGCGGTAAATCATCTCCGGCGTCGCCGTCTGGATCAGCTTGCCGTGCCACAGTACCGCGACCTCATGGCCGAGCGAGAGCGCTTCCGACTGATCGTGCGTCACCAGCACGGCAGTGGCGCCGGCTGCCGCCAGCGCGCTTGCCACAGCCTGACGGGTTTCGAGGCGCAGCGCCGCGTCGAGCGAGGAGAACGGCTCGTCTAACATCACCAGCGTGGGCGAGGGTGCCAGCGCGCGCGCCAGTGCCACCCGCTGTTGCTGGCCACCGGAGAGCTGCTGCGGGGCGCGCTCGGCAAACGAGGCCGGCAAGCCGACAAGTTCCAGCAGTTCGGCAACGCGATGCCGCGCGCGCCGTTGCGTACGAGGCAGACCGAAGACGATATTGTCCGCCACCGACAGATGTGGAAACAGCGCACCTTCCTGCGGCACATAACCAATGCGGCGTTGTTCCGACGGCACGTGCAGCGCATCGCCGGCGACGCGCCGGCCGTCGATTTCCACCGTGCCGCGGTCCGCGCGTTCGAAGCCGCACAGCACGCGCAATAGCGTGGTTTTGCCGCTGCCGGACGGACCGAGCAGGGCGAGCAGCGTGCCGCGCTCGACGGACAGGTCGATGCCGTGCAGCACCGGGTTGCCGTCGAACGATTTTTGCAGGCCGCAGATACGAAGTTCGCTCATGAGAATCCGATGGGGAAAGCGGGAATGACGACGCAGTCTCAGCTGCGTTCGCCGAGCAGCGCCGAGCGGCCGAGCAGCGTGAACAGCAGGCCCGAGGCGCACAGCGAGATGCCCGTGAGCAGCGCCGCGTAGGGCGCGGCGGCGGCAAAGGCCATGGTCGACGTATCGGCCCAGACCTGGGTGGCGAGCGTCTGGGTGCCGGCGGGCGAGAGCAGGAGTGTAGCGTTGAGTTCGGTGACGACCGAGATGAACACCATCGAGGCCGCTGCGCCCAGACCCGGCCCGGCAAGCGGCAGTAGCACCCGTACCAGCGTTTGCCACCAGCCTAATCCAAGCGCACGTGCAGTTTCTTCAAGACGCGGCTGCGCCTGCATCAACGCAGCGCGCACGCTGACCAAAGCCAGTGGCAGAAACAGGATCGAGTAGGCGATGATCAGCAGCGTGGTGCTCTGATAGAGCGGCTGCAACGAATGCACGGCCAGCGACACGATGGCAAGCGCGATGACGAGACCAGGGATGCCTTGCGCGAGGAATACGGTGCGCTCGAACAGCGTAGCGAGTCGTCCCGGGTAGCGCACCAGCAGGAACGCCAGAGGCACAATCAGCAGGGTGGTAAGGACGGCGGCACCGAGTCCGAAGCCGAGCGACGTAAGCGTCGCATTGAACAGCAGTTCGGGCGAGACGTCGGCCGGCGTGACTGCGGCCGCACCCGGCTGCGTGAGCCAGTAGCCGATCATGCCGAGCGGCACACCCAGCGTGGCGATGGTCAGCGCGACAAAGCCCGCGACCACCAGCCAGCGCCACGCGCCAAGGTCATAGCGCAAGATGGCGCGCCGCGCGCCGCGGTCGACGCGCTCATAACGCGCCGCGCCGCGCACGCGAAATTCGAACGCGAGCACCACGAGGCACATCACGATCAACAGGCAGGCGAGCAGCGAGGCACCCGGGCCATCGAAGCTGGTGCGGTATTCGGCGTAGATTTCGGTCGTGAAGGTATGAAAACGCAGCAGCGTGAACGCGCCGAATTCGGCCATCACGCCGAGCGCGACCAGCAGCATGCCGCCGAGCAGTGCCGGGCGCAGTTGCGGCAGGATCACGCGGGAAAATGTGGTCCAACGGCCGCAGCCGAGGGAGCGGGCGCTTTCTTCCAGAGCCGGGTCCATGCTGCGCAGCGCAGCGGCCACCGGCAAATAGACCAGCGGAAAATAGGAGGACGTAATAACCAGCAAGGCGCCGTTGAAGTCCTGCAGGTCCAGGCTGAACGACACCCAGGCATAGCTCGTGATGAACGGCGGCATCGCAAGCGGCGCAGCCATTGCCACGGCCCAGAAGCGGCGGCCGGGCAAGCGGGTGCGTTCGACAAACCAGGCGGCCGCCGTGCCCAGCACGGCCGAAGCGAGCGTGGCCGACACCGTGATCATCAGCGTATTGACGAGCAGTTCGCCGACGAGCGGCCGAAACACCAGTTCGGCCGCCTCAGCGAAGCCAAAACTTGCCGCCCGCCAGACGGTAAAGGCGAGCGGCAGCAACACCAGCAGCGCGCTCAGCGCGGCAGCTGCGAACAAACCAGCCGGCGCGCGCTTGCGGCCACGCGCCGGTTCAGAGGCAACAGCCGGCGCGGCGGCTGACACGGCGTCGCTCATTTACAGCAGTCCGGCCTGACGCAGGAGTTTGCCGGCCTGGCTGTCGTCACCGAGTTGCTGCACCGTCAGCGTCGGCGGGCTCAGTTCGTTGAACGGCTTGAGGATCGGATCCGGTGCGACACCGCTATGCAGCGGGTACTCGAAGTCGACGTGGCCCTTCGCCATCAGTTCCTGGGCGCGTTCACTGACCAGGTAAGCCAGGAACTTCTGTGCGCCGTCCGCGTTGTGGGCGGACTTCAGCACTGCTGCACCCGAAACATTGACGAGTGCGCCGGCATCGCCGTTGCTGAAGTGATAGAGCGCGCTACGGGTGGCCTTGTCGCCGATTTCGGCATGCAGGCGCGCCCAGTAGTAGTTGTTGATGAGGCCGGTTTCCACTGCGCCGCGATTCACCGCCGCCACCACGCCTTCGTCGTCGTCGAAGATCTGCGAGTTGGCCTTCAGGCCCTTCAGCCAGTCGAGCGTCTGCGCTTCGCCCTTCAATGCGATGACTGCGCTCACGAGCGGCAGGAAGTCGCCGTCGCTCGGGGCAATGCCGACCTTGCCCTTCCATTGCGGCTTGGCCAGATCGAACAGCGATTGCGGCAACTGGTCCGGCTTGACCTTGGCCGTGTTGTAGGCCAGCACGTTTTCACGTGCGGTCACGCCAACCCATACGCCGGTCGGCGAATCGAAACGCGCCGGGACGGTCGACAGCGTCGCGGCATCCACCTTGCCGAGCAACCCTTTCTCTTCCAGCAGCATCAGTTCAGGCGAGTTTTCCGTGAAGTACACGTCGGCGGGCGACGCGGTGCCTTCCGCGACGAGCTGGGCTGCCAGCGCGGGGCCTTCGCCGGTGCGGATCTTGACGGAGATGCCGGTTTGATTTTCGAAGTCCTTCGCGAGCGCGTTGACGACCTGCTCGTGCTGCGCGCTATAGAGCGTGATCGATGCAGCGTGGGCGGCGAGTGGTGCTGCACCCAGCGTCGCCAACAGAAGAGCTGCCGCGCCGCTGATTACGCGGACACGGTTGCCAAGCCAGGAATGAGTCATGATTCAAAATTCCTTTTGTGATGGTATCGATCTATTTCACGCGCGGCGAGCCACGACCGACCCCTTGCGGGTGCCGGTCGCGGCGCCGATGCTGCGGTTCCCGCGCGCTCAATCAAGTTCAATCAAGTTCAGCCAAACCTGCTGGGTGAGCGCCGCGAGTGCGGCGTTCACACCTTACGTTTCGAACAGCCCCGCGCCGATGTACGAACCTGGCTTGGCGCCCGGCGGGCAGGCGAACACCGCGCTGCCGACGTGCGTCGTGAACTGGTTCATCATGTCGAACTTCGAGAGCTTCTCGTTGATGGGGATAAAGCCGGCACGCGGGTCGCCCTGATAGGCAATGAAAATCAGCCCGGCGTCGTACTCCGTTTCCTGGCGCCATGGCGGCCAGCGCTCGATATAGAAATTCGAGCTGTCGTTGTACGAGTACGAGCGGCGCAGAATCTGCGCGCCGTTGTTGGTGGCCTGGTTCGACAGTCGGACATGCGAGTTCTCCGGAATCACCGGATTACCGTCCTTGTCTTGCGCGTCGAGATCGAGCGGCTCGAATTCGTTCTTCTTGCCGATCGGCGCGCCGCTGTACTTGTGACGGCCGAATACCTGTTCCTGGAAATCGGCCTCGGTGTTGTCCCAGTGCTCGAGCGTGATGCGGATGCGCCGCACGACGCCATACGAGCCGCCTTGCATCCACGGAGCATCCGTGCCGTTGGCCCAGACGAACTGATTCATCAGCTCAGGCTTTTTCGTCGACGGATTGTTGGTGCCGTCCTTGAAGCCCATCAGGTTGCGCGGCGTCTGGCCACGCGGACCCGACAGAAAGCCCTGCTGGCCCCAGCGCATCGCCGCGATGCCGTAGCTCTGGCGCACCAGTTGGCGCACGGCATGGAAGGCCACTTGCGCGTCGTTTGCACAGGCCTGAATGAAGAGGTCGCCGCCGGTCTTTTCCGGCAGCAACTGGTCGCCGTTAAAGCGCGGCAGATCGACGAGCGCAGCCGGGCGGCGATTGGCGATGCCGTAGCGGTCCTTGCCGTCTGACGTGAACAGGCCCGGGCCGAAGCCGAAGGTCACCGTCAGGCCGGCCGCACCGAGGCCGAGCACGTCGCCGGAATCCGGCGCGGCCTTGCCGTCGGCGCCGGGCAGCGCGCCAGCGGGCTGGCCCTGGGCCATGCGAGCGGCGGCGTCGGTCCACGTGCGCAGCAGGCCGATCACGTCTTCGCGTTTGGTCGTCGTGAGATCGAGCGCTGCGACGTAGATATGCGCCTGCTGCGGCGTGACGATGCCGCCCTGATGTTCGCCGAAGAACGGTTCGACGGCGAGGTAGGGGTCGTCGGCGTGCGCCTGCGACTTGCTGAGCGTGGCGTGGGCGACGCCGGTCGCAGAGAGGCTCGCGCCCGCAGCGACCGCCGCCCCCCCCGCCTTCAGAAAGCCGCGTCGGGCAGGCCGTGTGGGGGGATTTGTATCGTTTGCCATGATTACTTCGCTAGTACCAAAGTGTTCACGTCGTCTTGCACGTAGTAAAAGCCATCGCCCGCCGGCGTCATGACGATGCCGAACAGGTCGCCGTTACCCGGGGGCGACTGCGCCTTGTCGGTATCGATCCAGCGTGCGTAGATCTGCTTGCCGCTCGCCGGGTCGATCTCGACGACCTGGCCATTCAACGCGTTCGTCACCAGCAGGTGGCCATTGGGCGCCGTGACCATTGCCAGCGGCCGGTGCAGCAGGCCGTCGGCGGTGAGCTGGCGGCCCACACCGGCGCTGGTATCGCGCGTCATCGGATCTTCGATTGCGTTGACGCGGTTGCCGATCGCGTCCGAAACATACAGCAGTTTCTGGTCGGACGACAGGGCGAGGCCCGTGGGTCCGACGAGGAACACACCCTTGTCCGCCTGAGCGCCAAAGCCGCTGCCGACCACGGTTTCCTTCTTCACGACCGGCGGCTTGCCGTCCGGAATGTCGAGATCGAGACGCAGCACGGTGGCCTGCTTGAACACCGGCGGATCGCCCGCCGCCGAGCCCACGCCGAAGCCGGCGTTGCTGACGAACAGGGTAGCGCTATTGCCGTTGTCGACGACCGCCATGTTGCCCCATGGGTCATTGATGTTCGGGCTGTTGATGGTCGAGACAACCTTGCCTTGCGGATCGAGCACGATCAGGCAACCGGCGCCCTTGGTGCCGGTGGTGCCGTCATTGCTCGGCGTGCTGCCGACGATCACCCAGCCCGACTTCAGCATGGTCATCGCGGTTGACAGGCCGACGCCGCCCGGGCATTCCTTCAGATCGCGCGGAATCGTTGCGAACACCGTCATCTGCCTGGTATCCGGATGGTAGTCCACGATCGTGGAGCCGGTGCCTTGCAGGTTGGTCGAGTTGTTGAAGTTATCGACGAGGACGTCGTCTTTCTTCACCGTGCCGGCCGAAACGGGCGCGACGACGAGCGCGTACGGATTCTGGTCGCCGTTGTCGGGCACCGTGTTGATGAGCGTGGTGTGTTTATGCACCGTCTCGAGGAAACCTTGCGGATCGGCGTACGCGGTGCCGGCCGCGATCAGCAGAGCGGTACTCGCCGCTGCTGCCATCAGTGCCCGCGTAGCGCGCGGCAGAGACTTGCGCTTGGGGTAATTCATGATTGAGCCTCCGTGCCTGCGCACAAAGCGTTGAATGCGGTCATGATCGAAAGCATGATGTCCAGGTTATGAATGCGGTCAGAACGTGATATTGGTTCGCACGCCCACAACAAACGTGTTGCGCAGCGGCTGGGTCGGGTCGCTCGGGTTCTGTCCGGCGCCGGCATTGAACGTGTATTGCGCGTCAGCCTGGATTTGCCACCAGGGATTGACCTGAAACTGATAGGTCGCCTCCAGGGTGGTTTCCTGGGTGCGCACGCCGTACGGACCGTTGGAGAACGCACGCGTGTCCAGATCGAGGTCTTCCACGCTATTGCTGACCTTGATGTACGTCAGTGCGAGGCCCACGGTGTCGTTGTCGCGTCCGGCGAACGGCGCCTTCATCACCACGCCGAGGTTGGCCGAGAAGTTGACCAGGTTGCGGTCGCCCGGCGCGCCCATCACCCGGGTGAACACGTTGATGCTGCGCGGCTCGTCCGGGTCGGGACGCCATACCATCTGATCGGCCACCGCATAGAAACTGTAGTCGCCGCGATGCTGCTGGGCAACGCCGGTCGAGTTAGGGTTCGCCAGCGACAGACCGGTGTTGTCGAAGTGCTGGTCGGCGAAGCTGCCGGTGTTGTACCAGAAGCCGAGCTTGTAGCTGCCAGGCAGGCCGGTGTTCCCGGCCCCGACCATCTCGCCGTCGCCAGGCTGGTTCAACGCATACTGCAACTCGCCGATATACAGTGCGCCGGTATGCAGGTTGAAATTCGTGCCGCTGATGTTGTTCGGATTGTTGCCGAGCGGGTCGCCATCGAACACGCCTGCGAGCGCGGTCAAGGTCGGTGTGATCTGGCCGCGGAAGCGCACGCCGAGGTCGGCGAGCGGGTAGGCCGGGCCGCCCGATGGCATGTCATACGAAGGCAGCGCAGGCCAGCCGAACATCGTGTTGACGAACAGGCCGGCACTCTGGCTGACCATGAACTCCTGGTCGAGACTCTGTTGCCCGACCTTGACGTCCATCTTGTTGTTCAGGAAGGACTGCTGGTACCACAGTTCCCACAGGCGGGTCGTATCCTGCGCTTCGATCCCGCTCGCGGTATTCAGCGTGCCGAGATTGTCCGCGCTCAGGTTCTGGCCGTGGATGTTCAGCGCGCTGACGTTGAAAAGACCGCCCGGCAGGCCGAATGCCTTCTTCGTATCCAACTGGACCGTGGCCGTCGTCAGGCCGTCATAGGTGCCGCCCGTGTTCAGGCCGCCGCGCGTGTTGTAGAGGTATTCGCTGGTCTCGGTGAGGGCGAACGAGACGCCGTACTTGCCGAGCCACGGACGCAAACCGCCGATGTCGCCGAGCAGATTGCCCCGGTTCCAGACGCCGGTCCATTGGCCGGTGGGCTTGGCCTGAATGCTCAAATCGGCTTCAGGGTTGTCGTTCGGCGTGGCGTCGGGATTGGTTATCGTGACATCAGCCATCGCCGTGGCGGCGGTCAGCGAAGCCCATGCGAACGCTGAGCAAAGCGCCACGCTGCGAATCGTGGGCAGACGTAGCGTGCGTGCGGCGCGACCGCGCGGTGTAGCATTCTTGAAAGGACGGGCGTCTGACACGCGTCCTTCGGACTGGGCGAACTTCATCGAAATCCTTATTGTGTTGTATCGACTGTTCCGGCTATCCGCATCGAGCGGTGATAGCGGACCTCCGCGCACTGCCGCTGCGGTTCGCGACGCCTCAGGTAGCAATGTCGAGATCGTACGCATGCGGAATAGGTGCGTCAATACAAATGAGAACGATTCGCAACAATATTACTGGGGTGTAATTGGTATTTTTACATCTGCTAGGTTTTTATTACCTATTTGTTATTTATAAGTAATTTAAACGTAAGTAATAAGTATGGATTCCGCGGCCTGTTTCGACCACTTTGATTCGTGTGGACGCGCGAGCGGTGAGGTTTTCCAGGGAGGATGGACCGCCAGTCGTCTTTCAGGACAAGGCTCGTGCGGCAGATGGGTCGAATCCGTGCCGGAGTGCGCTGTCGAAGTGCACAAATACAACGAAAGCCCATCGTCAGGAGGCGCGTCCACGAAGCGACACGTCCTTAGCTTTCGTTGCTGACCAGTGCAGGGGTGTTTGTCAGCAGCTTGTCTTACGCGCACCTCACTCCGTCCCAGTTCAGCAGCGAAAATGTCGCTACCGTTGCCACAGTCGTTCCAGGACCATTTCATGCCAAACGCACTCGACCTCGACCTGTATTTCTCCCGCATCGGCTATGAGGGACCGCGCACTGCGACGCTTGGCGTGCTACGCGAACTGCACCGCCTGCATCCCCGGGCGATCCCCTTCGAAAATCTCGATCCACTGGCCGGCCGTACCGTCTCGCTGGAATTGCCGGCTATCGTCAGCAAGCTGCTCGAGCACCGGCGGGGTGGCTATTGCTTCGAGCAGAACAAGTTGTTCGCCCATGTGCTGATGCAACTGGGCTTTCACGTGACACCGCTGATTGCACGCGTGTTGTGGGGGCGCGAGGCGGACGCGGTCGCAGCCCGCACCCACATGTTGTTGCGCGTCGAGATCGACGACACGCAATGGCTCGCGGACATCGGTTTCGGCAGCGCGTCGCTCACCGCGCCCTTACGCCTCGAGCCGGGCATGCCGCAAAGCACTCATCTCGAAGTGTTTCGCCTCGCCGATGCGTCGCACGGCGCGCTTGACCTGGAGGTGCAGTCGGGCGATGGCTGGGCGAAGGTCTACCGTTTCGATCTGCACCGCGCGGAATGGATCGACTACGAGGTGGCGAACTGGTACACCTCCACCTGGCCGCAGTCGCATTTCGTCAACTCGCTGATTGTCTGCCGCGTCTTGCCGCACGGACGCCTCGCGTTGCTCAACGACCGTTTGACCGAGCGCGCGGCTGACGGTAAGGCTGTGCGCGAAGAGGTGATTGGCAACGCGGCTGAATTCGCGGCGTGCCTCGGCGAACGCTTCGGCTTGCCGGTCGGCGAGTTCGACATACCGCAGCTCTTCGAGCGGATCCGGGAGAAACGCTGACGCGGCTACGAGGGGCCAATGAGGGGCCAATGAGGGGCCAATGAAGGGCCAATGAAGGGCCAAACCTGCGGAGCCTGATGCGATGGTCAAGAACCTATTCGTTCAAATGGCGGTCTGGTTTGCCTTCATGGCGGTCCTATTGTTCGGCGCGGCAGGCACGCTGCATTGGGCCGCGGGCTGGTGGTTTCTGCTCGAATGGGCGGTGCTCGGCCTATGGCTGGGCCTGTGGCTCGCCCGGCATGATCCCGCCTTACTCGCCGAACGGCTGAAACCCATCGTCCAGCGGCAGCAGAGCGGCTGGGACCGGGTCTTCATGGCTTATGTGGGCGTCGTCTGGACGTGCTGGCTGATCCTGATGGGACTCGACGCCGGCCGCTTTCACTGGTCGTCCATGCCGGGATGGCTGGGTGTCGTCGGCGCGCTCGGGATCTTTGTGTGTATCTACGCATGCCGTTCGGTGTTTCGCGCTAACAGCTTCGCCGCGCCGGTCGTCAAGATCCAGTCCGAACGCGGCCACAAAGTCAGCGACACAGGGCCGTACGCCTACGTCAGACATCCCATGTACGCAGCCGCGCTGCCGTTCCTCGCCGGCATGCCGTTGCTGCTGGGTTCGTGGTGGGGGCTCCTCTGCGCGCCATTGCTGATAGCCGGCATCGGCTACCGCGCCGTGCGGGAAGAGCGCATGTTGGCCGAACAACTCGATGGCTATGCCGAATACGCCACACGCGTGCGCTATCGGTTCGTGCCGTATATCTGGTAGCGGGCCTCACCGCCCGACTCACGGCTGCGTACCCAGCCGTTCACCTCAAACCGCTCCTGTGCACCCTCGCACCAGGAAGAGGCATCTCGCGTCATTCAGTGAACCTGTCTAGACAAAATGCACCAAAGCGGCGTGCCTGAGCCACGGTCAGAAATTACGTTTCACGTACAAAGTCAGGCTGAGAGCCTTTATACATAGGGCTTACCCGATGATTCCGCCGAAATTTCACATTTCCACTTGCTACGATTTTTTTACTCATGCAGACTTGTCTAGTCAATTTAGGCGAGTGAATAAGTCGCTCGACTAGCTGGATGGTGTTTCCTCAATCAAAGGAGTTTCGACGTGAAGGTAAAGCGCACTACGTTGGCTAAAGCATTGATTGGCGCCGTCCTCGGCGCAGCGACCATATTCGCGGCCCCCGTGCAGGCGAAAGAATGGAAAACCGTGACCATTGCGCTGGAAGGCGGCTATGCACCGTGGAACCTGACGCTGCCAGGCGGCAAGCTGGGCGGCTTCGAACCTGAACTGGTGGTGAATCTGTGTGCGCGCATCCAGTTGCAATGCAATCTCGTCGCGCAAGATTGGGACGGCATGATCCCGGGTCTGCAGGCCGGCAAGTTCGACGTGCTGATGGACGCAATCTCGATCACGCCGGAGCGCGAAAAGATCATCGCTTTCTCGCGCCCTTATGCGGCGACGCCGGCCACGTTTGCCGTGACCGACACCAAGATCCTGCCGAAGGCCAGCCCGACCAGCGCTGTCCTCAAGCTGACCGGCGACGCGAAGACCGACCAGCCGACCGTCGACTCGTTGCGTAAGGAGTTGAAGGGCAAGACCATCGGCATCCAGTCGGGCACGGTCTACACCAAGTTCATCAACGACGGCTTCAAGGACGTCGCCACCATCCGTGTCTACAAGACCTCGCCGGAGCGTGATCTCGACCTGGCGAACGGCCGGATCGACGCCTCCTTTGACGACGTGACCTACTACGCCGCCAACACCGACAAGAAAGAGACTGCTTCGATCGTGATGGCCGGACCGAAGATCGGCGGCCCGATCTGGGGGCCGGGTGAAGGCCTCGCGTTCCGCAAGCAGGACGCCGACCTGAGGGCGAAGTTCGACACCGCGATTAGCGCGGCGCTGGCCGACGGCACGGTGAAGAAGCTTTCCGAGAAGTGGTTCAAGACTGACGTTACGCCTTGAGCGGCAACTGGGCGATTGCTGGGCAATGACTATGTGAGGCGGCCTGGCCGCTTCGCGTGGGGGCGTCAAGTGAGGCGCACTAAAGATGTACCAGCATGCGTGGCAACACTAGCGCATGCCTGGCTGATTGATCCAACAGATTGGACGAGGGGTACGGTATGGCTCTGATCGGGATGCTCGGCTTCGGGCCGGATGGCTGGGGTGGCGTCGTGCTGCTGGCGGCCTTGATGACCGTCGCACTGACGCTTGCGGCGCTTGCCGTCGGCGCGGTGTTCGGGGGGCTGGTGGCCGCGGCGAAGCTGTCGCGCTTTCGCACGTTACGCATCGTCGGCGACTTCTACACGACAGTGTTTCGCGGCGTGCCCGAACTGCTCGTCATCTATCTGTTCTATTTCGGCGGCTCGACATTGGTGACGACGATCGGCCAGTGGTTCGGCGCCGACGGCTTTGTCGGCGTGCCGCCCTTTGTGATCGGCGCGCTCGCGGTGGGGATGATCTCCGGTGCGTACCAAGCCGAGGTTTACCGCGCGGCCGTGCTGGCGGTGTCGCGCGGCGAACTGGAAGCGGCCCGTTCGATCGGCATGCCCACCCTGACGATGGCGCGCCGCATTCTGATCCCGCAGGTGCTGCGCTTCGCATTGCCAGGCATCGGCAATGTCTGGCAGTTGAGCCTGAAGGATTCCGCGCTGATCTCGGTCACGGGTCTTGCCGAACTGCTGCGGGCGAGTCAGGTGGCCGCCGGTTCGACCCATCAATATTTCACGTTCTTCGTCGTGGGCGGCGCGTTGTATCTGCTGATGACGAGCATCTCGAACCGGGTCTTCAACCACGCGGAAGCACGCGTGGGCCGGTCGTTCCGCCGCAATTTCGCCCGCAACTGAGGAGGCCCGCGCCATCATGCATATCGACTTCGATTTCCTGCTCGACACGCTGCGTCAGTTGCTTGGCGCCGTGCCGACTACGCTGGGTCTGTTCTTCTCTTCGCTGGTGCTGGGTGGCCTGCTGTCGCTCGTGATCGTCACGATGCGGGTCTCGCCGCACTGGTTGCCGAACCGTTTCGCGCGTGCCTACATCCTCGTGTTTCGCGGCTCGCCGCTGTTGATCCAGATGTTCCTCGTGTACTACGGACTCGGCCAGTTCGGCGTGATCCGCGAGAGTTTCCTGTGGCCGGTACTGCGCGAACCGTATATGTGCGCCGTGCTCTCGCTGGCATTGTGTACGGCCGGATACACGGCTGAGATCATCCGCGGCGGCTTGATGGCCGTGCCGGTTGGACAGATCGAAGCGGGCTATGCCATCGGCCTGTCGGGCTTCTCGTTGTTGCGCCGCGTGATCGGACCGATTGCGTTGCGCCAGTGCCTGCCGGCGTATTCGACGGAAGCGGTGCTGCTGGTTAAGTCGACCGCACTCGCGAGCCTCGTCACCGTGTGGGAAGTGACCGGCGTCGCGCAGCAGATCATCCAGCAGACCTATCGGACAACTGAAGTTTTCATCTGCGCCGCGCTGATTTACCTGTTCCTGAATTTCGTCATCGTGCGCCTGTTGGGCCTGCTCGAAGTGCGTTTGTCGCGCCATCTACGCGCGGCGCCCGTCCAGGCTGCCGCTCGCCCGGTTTCCGCTACCACCGAAGCACGTCGTGCCGCGCACTGACCGGCCGCTCATTCTGGAGAATCACATGAACGCTACGGCACCCGTTGCATTGTCGGTCAAGAACATTCACAAGTCGTTCGGCGACCACCACGTCCTCAAAGGCATCTCGCTTGACGCGCACCAGGGCGACGTGATCTCGATCCTCGGCGCCAGCGGTTCAGGCAAGAGCACCTTCCTGCGCTGCCTGAACCTGCTGGAGACGCCGGATGACGGCTCGGTCGCGCTATCCGGTGAAGAACTCAAGATGAAGCGCCGCGGCGACGGCAAGCTGCAGCCGAGCGACCGCCGCCAGGTGGACCGCATCCGTTCGCAACTCGGCATGGTGTTTCAGAACTTCAACCTCTGGTCGCACATGACGGTGCTCGAGAACCTGATCGAAGGTCCGATGCGCGTGCAAAAGCGCAGCCGCGCCGAGGCGGTCGAAGAAGCCGAAGCGCTGCTCGCCAAAGTGGGACTCGCGGAAAAGCGCGGCCATTACCCGGCGCATCTGTCGGGCGGCCAGCAGCAACGTGTCGCGATTGCGCGGGCGCTCGCGATGCATCCCAAGGTCATGCTGTTCGACGAGCCGACTTCGGCGCTCGATCCTGAGCTGGTCGGCGAAGTGCTGCGTGTGATGCGCTCGCTTGCCGAAGAGGGCCGCACGATGCTGGTCGTCACGCACGAAATGGGCTTCGCGCGCCATGTGTCGAACCGCGTGATGTTCCTGCATCAAGGCCAGGTGGAAGCCGATGGCACGCCGGACGAAGTGTTCGTCGATTGCAAGTCCGAGCGCTTCCGGCAATTCGTGTCGAGCCATCAGGACCGCAGCACCAACTAACACGTTAAGGATAACTATCATGGCCGTGATCCGTTCCGATCGTCCTCTCGACCTGGCTCAGGTGGCAGCCGTCGCCGCCGGCGCAGCGCTTGAGCTTTCCGCCGAGGCGCGCGCGCGTATCGCGGCGGCGCGCGTGCTCGTCGAACAGATCGTCGAGCGAGGGATTCGCGCCTATGGCGTGAACACCGGCGTTGGGGCGTTGTGCGACGTGACCGTCTCGCGCACCGAGCAGCGCGCGCTGTCACGCAACATTCTGATGAGCCACGCAGTGGGCGTCGGCACGCCGCTGGGTGTCGCTGAAACGCGTGCGATCATGGCCGCGGCAGTCAACAATTACGCGCACGGGCACTCGGGTATTCGCCTCGAAGTCGTCGATCAACTCGTCGCGCTGCTGAATGCGGATTGCCTGCCGGAAGTGCCCGCGTTCGGCTCGGTCGGCTATCTGAGTCATATGGCGCATATCGCACTCGTGTGTATCGGCGAGGGCCATGTGCGCTATCGCGGCGAGCGGATCAACGGACGCGACGCGTTGCAGATGCTCGGCCTCGAGCCGCTGGTGCTCGAAGCGAAAGAAGGGTTGAGCCTCGTCAACGGCACGCCCTGCGTGACGGGTCTCGCGGCGCTCGCATTGGCGCGCGCCGAACGTCTGCTCGACTGGACCGACGTGGTCGCCGCGATGAGCTTCGAGAATCTGCGCGGCCAACTCGCCGCTTTCGACGCCGAGTCGTTGGCGCTGCGCATTTCGCCGGGCCTGACCTTGGTCGGTGAACGGATGCGCAGCGCGCTCGCCGATAGCGGCATTCTCGCCGCAGTGGTCGGCCAGCGCACGCAAGACCCGCTGAGCATGCGGACCATTCCGCACGTCCACGGCGCCGTGCGCGACGTACTGAGCGCGACGACCGTGGTGGTCAATCGCGAACTCGCTTCGATCACCGACAACCCGATCGTCGCCGGCACACCGGAGGACCCGCGTGTCTATTCGCAGGCGCATGCCGTAGGCGCTTCGATCGCGCTGGCGATGGACAGTCTCGCGACGGCGATTGCGCAAGTCGCGGCGATGGCCGAGCGCCGTCTGGACCGGCTGGTCAATCCGCTGGTCAGTGGCCTGCCCGCGTTTCTGGCCGAACCCGGTGGCACCTGTTCGGGTTTCATGATCGCGCAGTACACGGCGGCTTCGCTGGTCGCGCAGAACCGGCGTCTCGCGCTGCCTGCGAGTCTCGACGGCGGGATCACATCCGGTTTGCAGGAGGACCACCTGTGTCACGCCACTCCGGCTGCCTTGAAGGCACTCGAGATCGTCGACAACGCCGGCCGGATCGTCGCCATCGAACTGCTTGCCGCGGCCCAAGCCTATGATTTGCAGACCGGCGATATGCCGCGCGCGCCCTATACGGATTCCTTGTGGCGAAGCGTGCGCCGCGTGGTGCCGACGTATTGCGATGACCGCCCGCTCGCGGAGGACATGGCAGTCGCGTTTCGTATGATTGCCGATGCCGCGCCGCCACCGCTGCCGAACCCGGGTAAGATGCGGCCTGCAGTCGCCCGCACAACTGAAGAGCCCGGCTATACGCCGGTCGATGCCACACTGCATATGGCGGCCGGCACACACGACGCCGCAGCGAATGAGCATCAATCGGCGGCATGACGGGGGCCATTAATCCATAAGCTTCCCGTAAGCGGCCTACGAGCCGGCGCGCGAGGCCCATCCGCCGGCGTGCCGGGATATTGCGTACCACCCACGAGGTCGACGTGAATATGAATATAAACGCGCCACTGGAAACCAGCCCTGCATCGCGTACGGGCAATGCCAGTGAGACGTCCACAAAAGCGATGCCGGCCTACGAGCAGATCAAGCGCTATGTCGTGAAGCGGATCGCGGAAGGGGACTGGAAACCGGGCGGTCTGATTCCATCGGAGACCGAACTGGTCAAGGAATTCGGCGTGGCGCGCATGACGGTCTCGCGCGCGCTGCGCGAGCTGACTGCCGAGCGGGTGCTGACGCGCGTTCAGGGCTCGGGCACCTTCGTTGCGCCGCAGCGCTATGAATCGACGGTACTCGAGATTCGCAACATCGCCGACGAGATCGCGGCGCGCGGTCATCGGCATATGGCTCAGGTGCTGGCGCTCGAGCCCAGTGACGATGCGCAGGCGCTCGATGCGCTCGGTCTGTCCGCAGGACCGGCGTTTCATTCGCGCATCGTGCATAGCGAAGAGGGCGAGCCGATCCAATACGAAGACCGCTACGTCAATCCCAAGGTCTTTCCCGAGTATCTGCTACAGGACTTCGCGCTCGAGACGCCGAATCACTACATGGTGCGGCTCGCGCCCATCCAGCGTGCCGAGTTTCGCATCTACGCGCAAAAGCCCGACGCGCATGTGCGCCGCTATCTGGCGATGGAGATCGGCGAGCCGTGCCTGCTGTTGTGGCGCCGCACGTGGGTTGGCGAGTCGGTGGCGACGTCGGTGCAACTGTGGCATCCGGCGTCACGCTTTCATCTGGCGGGGAACGTCTGATACGGGAGCCGCTTAGGCGGTTCTGCTCAACCCTGTCGCTGCGAAACGGCTGGCCCGAACCGGCAGCCCAGTCGATAGCGCGAACCCGGATGCACGAAGCGGGCAAACGTTACCGCCACGCCGCTCGTCCACGTGCGCCGCACCAGCGTCAGGCACGGCTCCTCTACGCGGATTTCCAGTAACGCGGCTTCGTCAGGCGTGGGCAAGCACGCGTCGACGACATGTTCGACGTCGTGCACCGGCACGACGTTGTAGAGATATTCGGACGGCCGGATCGCCGCGAAGTCCTGCTGCAGAAACTCCGGTGCCGTGGCCGGATTGACGTAACGGTCTTCGAGTTGCACGGGCAGCCCGTTCTCGCGATGAACGCAGATGACGTGAAACACAGAGGTGCCCGGCGCCAGGCCCAACGCGTTCGATACCAGAACCGGCGCGGTTTCCCGTTGCTTGAGCAACGTTTCGTAGCTGTATTCATGGCCGCGCGAGCGGATCTCGTCGCCGATGTGGGCGATCATCAGCAGCGTCGATTGCGGCTTCGCTACCGCGACGAAGGTCCCAACCCCTGAGACGCGCGTGACGAGGCCTTCCTCGGCGAGTTCGCGCAATGCCCGGTTGACGGTCATGCGCGACACGCCTAACGCCGCGACGAGGTCCAGTTCCGAAGGAATCCGGTCGCCGGGCTGGCGCGCGCCCGAGTCGATGGTGTGGCGGATGTGACTTTTGACCTGTTCGTAGCGTGCGGTGGGAGGGTCGTGGATGTCCGTACCGCGGGAAGCGTGCGCATTCATTGCGGGCCTGCCTCGTCGGCGCCTTGCGTCCAGAAGGCGTTGCGGTCGAAGTAATTCTGCAGGAACTGACGCAAGCGCGGCTGTCCGGCATCGTGAAAGACTTCGCGCGGCTTGCCTGCGACGGCGATGCGGCCTTGATCGATAAAGACCACCTTGTCGGCAACCTGGGCGGCAAAGCCCATTTCATGCGTGACGACCGCCATGGTCATGCCGTCGCGGGCCAGTTGCTTCATCACCTGCAGCACCTCGCCGACCAGTTCCGGATCGAGCGCCGAGGTGGGCTCGTCGAACAGCATGATGTGCGGCTCCATGGCAAGCGCCCGTGCAATCGCTACGCGTTGCTGCTGGCCACCCGATAGCTTGGCTGGATACGCGTCCGCCTTCTGCGCGAGCCCTACGGTCTCCAGCATCGCATTGGCGCGGCGCCGTGCGTCGTCGCGCGACAGATGGCGCACGCGCAAAAGCGCTTCCATCACATTGCCGAGCGCCGTCATATGCGGCCACAGGTTGAACTGCTGGAACACCATGCCGACGTTGCGCCGCACGCGGTTGATCTCGCCTTGCGGGGCCCGCATGCGCTTGCCGTTGCGCTCGACGTAGCCAAGCAGTTCGCCTTCGATGCGCACGTCGCCCTGATCGTAGGTTTCGAGCGCGGCGAGACAACGCAGCAAGGTGCTCTTGCCAGACCCCGACGGGCCGATGATGCAGACCACTTCGGACTTGGCGATCTCCAGATCGACGCCGCGCAGCACTTCGACTTCACCGAAGCGTTTGCGCAGGTCGTGCACTTCGATCAGCGGCGCGCTGGGGGTTTGTGCTGCGGCTGCAGTGGGCTCAGAAGTTGGCATATCGGCAAGGGCATTCATCGATAGATCCGGAGTTCGTTCATGCCATGAACCGCGCAATGCGGGCTTCTGCCCACATGCCGGCACGCGAGGTGAGTTCGACGAGTGCGAGATAACAGACGCACAGCGCCAGCAGCGTCTCGACGAATGCAAAGGTGGCCGAACCGATGCCGGTCAGGACGAAGGTCAGTTCGGGCACGGTGACGATGGACAGCACGGCGGTCTCCTTGCTGAGCACGATGATCAGATTAGTGAGCGCCGGGACAATCAGTACCAGCATCTGCGGGACCTGGATGCGCAACACCGCTTGCCAGCGCGACAGGCCGAGGCACGACGCCGCCTCGAGGTGACCCGGCGGCACCGACTGGAAACCGGAGCGGAATGCCTCGGCAAAGTACGCGCTGCCGTACAGGCCGAGGCCGAGGACACCGGCGGTCATCGGTTCGAGCGTGAGGCCGATCGAAGGACCGCCGTAGTAGAGGAGAAAGAGCTGCACGAGAAACGGCGTGCCACGAAAGAGTTCGATATAGAAGCGGAGCAGCCCGCGCACCCATCGCCCGCAGAAGAGTTGCAGTACAGCAATCAGAAAGCCAATCAGAATGCCGATGACAACGCCCGCGGCCCACGTGCCGATGGTGGTCGCAAGGCCCGCCGCAATCGGCTGGAGGTTGTGGGTAATGACGGTAGGGTCGAATTGCTGCATCGTTTGGGTCTCAGGCGGGCTCTCAGGCTGAACTCGGCGTTCTTGCTCAGGCTTGCTGCAAGCGGTGTTCGGCGCCATGCGCGACCAGCGCGAGCGTTCCGCAGATGACGAAATAGATCAGCCCTGCGGCGAGATAGGCTTCGAGCGGGCGATAGGTGCTGGCGGCAATGTTCTGCGCGGTGCGCGTGAGCTCGGCGACGCCGACCACCGAAATCAGCGACGACGCCTTGATCAGCAGCACCATCTCGTTGACCAACGACGGCAACGTCAGGCGGAAGGCCTGCGGCACCTGAATCCGCCTCAGCATGTCGAGCGGCGACATGCCGAGCATGCGCGCGGCTTCGATCTGCCCAGGAGGAATGCTCAGGAAGCCGCCACGCAAAATCTCGGCGATATACGAGGCGGAGCAGAGCGACACGGCGCTAATCGCCGCAACGAGCGGCGACACATTGATGCCGACGAAAGGCAGCAGGTAGTACACCAGCAGCAATTGCACCAGCATCGGCACGCCGCGAAAGAAGAACACATACGCGCCGCCGAACATGCGTGCCGCGCGATGCGCCGATAGCCGCGCCGAACAGACGCCAATCGCGACGAAGAAGCCGATCACGAGCCCGGTGAGCGAAATGCCAACCGTGGCGATCGCCGCGTGCAGCAGCAGCGGCAGACCCTGAAGAAAGACAGTCATGCTGAACATGTGTCGGGCACCCGCTAGAGCAAACCGGCAGGCGTCGCCGCAATCCGTACGGCCGGCGGCGCCTGCCTCAAGGCATTAGTAGTTCGGCGTGGGCATGGTGGTCGGCGCGTCCATTGCGACGCCGAACCACTTCTTCTGCAAGGCGGCGAGCCGCCCGTCATCGTGCATCTTGACGAGCGCGGCATTGAACGCGTCGTCAAGCGACTTGCTGTCCGCGTCTTTGCGCATGCAATAGGCGAAGTACACCTTGGCGCCGAACGGCGGCTGCACCACGGCGAAGGTGTCGGGCCGCTGTTTCGCCACGTAGGCGATGTTCGTCATCGAGTTGGCGACCGCGGCAATCCGGCCGGCGGCGAGGTCCGCGTAGGCCTGATTGTTGTCCACGTATTCGCGCACTTCAGGCGGCTTGGGCAGCGTCGCGATATAAGCCTTCAGCTGGTCGAGTTGTGCCGAGCCCTTGCCCGCGCCAACCGTCTTGCCGGAGATATCCGAGGATTGCTTGAGCGAGGTATCGCTCGCGCGCTTGAGCAGCGCGTCGGTGGCGTCGGCGACCGGCAGTGTGTACGCATAGCGTTCCATGCGCGCCTTCGTCACCGTCAGCGGACCGCCGACCATGTCGAACTTGCCCGCTTCGAGACCCGGCAACACGCTAGGCCAGGGCAGGTCGATAAAGCGTACCTTCACGCCCAGTTCTTTGCCGACCTCGGCGAACAGGTCCTTGTTGAAACCGGCCTGCTGGCCGTTCTCGAGGAAGTCGAAGGGCGCAAACTGCATTTCCGTGCCGACGACGAGTTCGCCCGCCGCCTTGACTTTGGCAAGCTGATCCGCGTGCGCGGCGACGCTCGCAGTGCACAACGCTAACACCATGAAACGACACTTCCAGCCTGCAAGGATGCTCATGAGAATCTCCGGTTGGCAAAGCGGTGTCGCGCGAGACGGGGTGCGGTGGCGCGCGGTATGCGGGGCAGTATATACCGCAGTTTTCGTGCGAAATAAATAATCCTGTTGTGCGCTGCAAAGGGCGCTCGTGACGGTTGAGGCAGAGTGAAGAGGCGGCTTGCGAAGGGGCTTTTGGCGGTATATACAACTGAGGAAGCGGGCGTTACGGCGTCGTTTGGAAAGGTGTTCGAAGTATCGGCCATGTGCGCATTCGTCAGCTTATTGATCTGATTGTTCATCAGCTTATTTACCCGTCCAATCCGTCGGGCCTTTCAGGAGCGTCGCGATATGCAGCCGGTCACTCGCATTCCGATCATCGACCTTGCCGGTGTACGCACCGGCGATCCAGACGCCATGCAGCGTGTCGGCCGCGAGATTCGCGACGCGTGCACGACGATCGGCTTTTTCTACATCGTCAATCACGGTGTGCCGCAGTCGGCCATTGATGTGGCCGAACAGGCGGCGCGCACGTTCTTCGCGTTTCCGGTTGAAACCAAGCGGCGCGCTGCGGTGAACCAGCGGCATCGCGGTTTCAATGCGCTCGGCGACGCGACGATGTATCAGGCCAAGCGCCCCGACTACAAGGAGTTTTTCAGCATCGGGCTGGAGTTGCCGGAAGACGATCCCGATGTGCTCGCAGGCCAGGCTTTGCGCGGGCCGAACAACTGGCCGGACTTCATGCCCGGGTTGCGCCCGGCACTGTACGGTTACTACGAAGCGGTGGCGCTATGTGGCGCTGACCTGTTGCGCGCGGTGGCCGTGAGTCTCGGCGTCGACGAACAGTTCTTTGCGCCGCGCTATACCAAGCGGATGCAGCGCACCCAGATGGTGTACTACCCGCCGCAGCCACCGCAATCGGATGCGGATCAGTTCGGTGTGGCGCCGCACACCGACTATGGCTGCATTACGCTGCTGTGGCAGGATCAGGTGGGCGGATTGCAGGTGCGCGAGATCGCCAACAACACGTGGGTCGACGCGCCGCCGATTCCAGGCAGCTTCGTCGTCAACGTCGGCGATCTGCTCGCGCGCTGGACCAACGACCGCTTTCGCTCGACGCTGCATCGCGTGATCAACGCGTCCGGACGCGAGCGCTATTCGATCGCCACGTTTTATGATCCGACCTACGGCGCGTTAGTGGATCCGCGCGAACTCGGCACGAGCGATGCTGACCTCAAATATCAACCGGTCGCAGCAGGCGACTACATTCTTGGGCGCATCAACGATTCTATGGGCTATCGAAAGAAGCAGGCCGCACAGGGGACGACCGCATGACGAACGGGGATAGCGCCGCGCTTTCCATCACGCTGGCCGCGCTACACGAGGCGCTGGGGGATGACGCGGTGCGCGTGGGCGAACAGATTGGCGAGCGTTCGATGACCGACTGGACGCGTCACGAGCCGACGCGTGCCGCAGCGTTGTTGTTGCCACGCACGACAGAACAGGTATCGCAGGCGCTGGCGATTTGCCACACGGCGCATCAAGCGGTGGTGCCGCAGGGCGGCATGACCGGCCTCGCCGGCGGTGCGATTCCGCGCGCCACGGATATTGCCTTGTCGCTCGAGCGTCTCACGGGCGTCGAAGAAATCGATCCCGCTTCGGCAACCATGACCGTGTGGGCCGGGACCACCTTGCAGACGGCGCAGGAGGCCGCCACGCAAGCGGGATTCGAACTCGCGCTCGACCTCGGCGCCCGCGGGTCGTGCCAGATTGGCGGCAATCTCGCCACGAATGCGGGCGGCAATCGCGTGATCCAGTCGGGCACCGCGCGCGATCAGGTGCTTGGGCTGGAGGTGGTACTGGCGAATGGTGCGGTCTTGAGCTCGCTCGGCAAGATGGTGAAGAACAATACCGGCTACGACCTGAAGCACTGGTTCATCGGTTCGGAGGGCACGCTCGGCGTGATTACCCGCGCGGTACTACGCCTGCATCCGCAGCGTGCGGCGCGGCATACGGCGCTTGTTGCGCTGGACAATTACGATGCTGCGGTGAGTTTGCTGCGCCGCCTGTCGACGCGCTTTGGCAACGACATTGGCGCGTTCGAAATCATGTGGCCGGACTTCTACGATTTCGGCGTCGCCTTGACCGGCACGCGCTCGCCGTTTGCCAAAGCGCATCCGCTGTACGCGTTGATCGAACACGCCAGCTTCGATGCGGCCGACGACGGTGAACGCTTTGCCGCCGCGCTGACCGAAGCACTGGACGCGCACGCCATTCGCGATGCCGTCATTGCGCAGTCGCTGGCCGATGCGCGTGCCTTATGGGCGGTGCGCGAATGCACGGCTGAGTTTCCGGTGAAGTTGGACCCGGTCAACTTCGACGTCAGTCTGCCAATCGGCGAGATCGGCACGTTTGTGGACCGCTGCCGCGCGGCGCTCGATCGTCAGTGGCCGGGTAACCAGTCGTATTTCTTTGGCCATATCGGCGATTCGAATCTGCACCTCACCGTGGATGGCCACTCGGTGCCGGGCGTCGCGCACCACGCGGTATATGCGTTCGTCTATGAAATGCTGGGACCGCTACACGGATCGGTATCGGCGGAACATGGGATCGGCTCGCTGAAACGCGAGTTCTTGCCGATCTCGCGTTCGCGTGAAGAGTTGGCCGCGATGGCGGCGATCAAGCAGGCGCTCGACCCGCACGGGATTCTGAATCCGGGCAAGCTGTTCTGAAGGCAACGGCGCAAACGGCGCGAGGGCACACGTGTTGGCAGCGCGGGCGGCATGGCGTGCCGCCCGGCGCATATCACTGGGCCACGTGCTCCAGCAAACCGTTCGCATAGCGGCGGTAGACCCACGACATGACCGCGCCGGAAAGCACGAGGAACACCGTGCTGACGAACGCCTGCGCGACATTAGCCACGAGAGAGCCCTCCAGAAGGGCCGTCAGTAACGTCTTGCCTCCCGCCAGCAGCGCGAAGATCCAGATGAGAAGGAGAGGCAGATACGCGATGAGTCCCATGCCGGCGATGTTCCAGAAATGACCTCGGCTGTCTTTCCACGCTGTGGGCAGCGTCAGCCGGCTGCCTAGCGCGACCGCCGGGTAGATCAAACTCAAACGGACGATCACGAACAGGTACGCCAGCAGCACGGGAATGACGATCAGGGCGAGCTTCGCCGATTGCGCCCGGTGCGCAACCAATGCCGCTCCAATTGTGATGATGATCGTGCCGACTCCCACGCCCAAGGTGAACAGCAGGTGGCGGCCAAGCGGTTTGCCGCCGAGAGGCAGCAAGGGTTGCGTACCTTCGCCTAGCAGCACGAAACGATTGACCTTGATCGTCAGGCAACCGTAGACGACAAGTTGCAGAATCGACAGCGCCAGTCTGGCAAGGGCATGACTGGTGGCCGTTGCAGGGTCAAAGTCGGCACCAGAGGGTGGTTGCTGAAAGGACGCGGAAAGCAGAGATGTGCAGGTGATGACGACGAATACACCGAGGAAAAGTCCCGGCATCTGAACGATGGCTTGCCAGGTGCTGATCCAGCTTCTCTTGACGCAAGTACCGAAGGTCAACTGTTCCATTGTGTGATTGGCGTGGTTGTATGGGCTTATTGGATTGATGCGGCCTGGATGCGTCCGCACTCGGGCGGCATGGCGCGCCGAATGGTTCGGATCATAAAACAATTCGCCCGCGTGGTCTGTAAGGCACCGTCGGCATCCACAAACGAATCAGCCTGACAACACACGCATCAATGCGCATCCAGATACCGCGCGATCACCGGATAAACATCCACCGCGGCATTCTTGCCGAAGATGCAGTCGATATGCCCATACCCCTGAATCAGATGCCGCTCGTATTGCTGCGCGCCGAAGCGTTCCACCAGCATGTTGTAGGTCGTCTCCGTGCTCACTGGCAGATAGCAGCGGTTCTCGGCGCCATGAATGAAACCGATTGGCAGGTTCATACCCTCGAGGTTGGGCAGATAAACGTTCGCGCCGTGCGCGTCCACGACGTGTCCCTCGCGCACCATCGCCGCCAGTTGACTGAAGAGCTCGACGTCATGCACACCGAACAATTCCTGCAGATTGGCGTGAAGCTGTTCGCCGAGTTGCGCGTGTTCGTAGAGGAGGCCGTAGAGAAAGGTTGCGCGATGACACAGCGCGTTACCGCAGCCTTCGTCGTGCCCGACCGGATAAACCCGCAGCGCCTCATCGAGCAGGTTGTCCGGCCAGTTGTCGGCGCGCGTCAGGACGGTCAGGTCCCGGACCCCGAGGTGTTGCAGAATCTCCGGCATGTGCAGGCCCGCCTTGATCCGCTGCAGCGCGCCGGGAATCAGATGCGCGGACACCTGGGACAGCAGCGCGGAGCGCACGCCCTTTAGCCCCGACAGCAAGGACATGGTGAATGCCACTGCGCCGAAGCAGTGCGCCACGACCTGAATCTGCTCGGCGCCCGTTCGCTGCCGGACTTGCGCCACGGCAGCCGGGATGTCCTCACGGGCGATCGCATCCGCCGTGGTGGGCTCGAGCGCGCTCGGCAGCTCGATGCTCACGCGCAGGTCGACGAGCCACACGTCATAGCCGGCCGCACACAGGAACTCGACAAGGTTGGTCTCGATCAGGTCGGTTGCAAAGATCCGGCTCGATACGCCCGAACCGTGAATCAGCAGCACAGGTCCCTTGTTTCCCCCGTGATAGCGCGTCAGTTTCAATGTCTTGCTGGCGGGTTCAGGCGTGCTGAACCAGGTCAGCTCCGGTGCTGGTGCCCGCAACGCACGCTTCAAACGCGGCGCAGTGCTGTCTGAGTTGAGGAACTGCAACGGTGCCGCGATGCCGCCATATTCCGTGAACAGCACCCCGGCAAAGAACTTGCCGAATTTCAGCGTCCATTCGAGCCGCGTCTCGAGATCCGGAGCGTTCGTCACTTCGATGGTGCGCATCTGCTTGAGGAAATTCTCGGGCGTGATGATGAGCGTCGCGTTGCCGATGACGGGCGCGTCCGCTGCCTCGGAGGCGCGGATCTGTGCGTACAGTGTATTGGTTTGCGGCCACAGTTCGAGCAGCGACGAACGGGTGATGATCTTCTGTCCGAACAGGAAATAGCGCGTGCCTTCCACCGATTCGAGCGTCATCCGGTAGTTCATGTCGCGCCGGTCGACCTGGGTTTCGTCGACGACGAACAGATTGAACTGGCCGTCGGCAATCGTCATGGGTTGGGCCGACAAGGCTTGGCATGTCAGCGTGCCCACCGTGCGCGCGGCATGCTGCGGATTGCTGAGCATATCTGCCAGATCGTCGGACTCCACGGTGAGCGTGAATGTCATCGGGCTGCTGCCACTGCCGGGCGACGGGGCGTCTGTTTGCGCGCCTGGTTCATAGCTGCCGAGCATGGTTTCGGTGAAACGCAGGCCGATTCTCTGCTGTGGCGGCGAGGCAGCATCGCCTCGCGACGCGTAGTCGATCTGCCAGCCGTGCGCCGCGGCCAGTTGCGCGCAGTTGCGCTCGGCCAGCGCCGAAATGGTCAAGAGCGGATTCACGCCGAGCGAGAGCGGCACCACCGCTCCATCCATCACGTACAGGCCGGGATGCACGGCAGTGCCCGCCGCGCCCGAGAACACGCGGCCGGCCTGATCGACGACGCCGCTTTCCGCCGCGTCCGCCATTGCGCAACCACCCAACGGATGGACCGTCACCAGGCCGTCGCCAAGCAGCCTGGTGGAAATCGGGTCGCGCACATAGTCGCCGCCTAACGCGACGGTGGCCGCTTCGAGGGTCTTTTCGATGGTGGCGTAGATGGGCTGCTTGCCGGCGTCGGGCCAGCGAATGCGCGGCCGGCCCCGTTCGACGAGGATCTGCCCGCCGTCGTCGTCGTGCGCCATCACGAGATAGGTCTGCGTGTGATTCATCGCACCGTGATAGGGGCCACGCAGCAGGCTTTCGACGATGCGGGCATCGGCATCCAGCGATCCTGCCCGCGATGCCGGCTCAGGCACCTTCACGCCCTCAGCCGGGGCGGCGATGCCCAGTACGCCCATCATGGCGAGCCCGACCGGTCCGGCAAGCGAGCCTTCTTCGATCACGAAGCCGTCCTTGACGTCGGGCGTATCGCGGTGATCGATCAGGCCGGTGATCGTCGGCCCGACGGGCGCGATCTCGCCGCTCTTGTGGGCACCCCAGCCGATGCCGTTGATCGGGACATCGGTGTTGTACGCAAACGCGAGCACGTCGCCGTTGCCGGTGAAGTGCTGGCCGAGCTGGGCGGACACCGGCAGTCCTGCATCGCGGGAACGCAACAGGATCGGGGTCGAACCGAGCGTGCCGGCAGACAGGATCACGATGTCCGCACTGACGGCGAGGTCCGGCGCGTCATAGCTTTCGCGCCCAAGGCCCACCAGCTGGTAGCGCACGCGCCATTGCTGGGTGGCCGCGTCACGCACGACCGAATGCACCGCTGCGCCCGTGAAAATCTGCGCGCCGTGGGCGACCGCGTCGGGCAGGTAGTTCATGTGGGTGGAATTCTTTGCCTCGTAGTTACAGCCCGAGTTGCAGTCGCCGCAGCCGACGCAGCGCTTCTGATCGACACCGGCGGCGTTCTTGCCGTCCTTGAAGGTGACCGTGATGGGCGGCCGCGAAAAGCGGTCCTGCATGCCGAGCGCCTGGGCCGACTGCGCGAGCGCATTGAGCTTGGGCAGGGAAGGGAAGTCGGCGGGCACGGGCGACGGCTGCAACATGGCTTCGGCGCGCGCATAGCCGGCGGCGAGCCCGGCCTCGTCTGCGCGCACCGCAGCGGGCCAGCGCGGATCGTGCCACAGGCGCGGATCGGGCCTGAGGGCCACGTTGGCGTTGATCAGCGAGGTCCCGCCCAGCCCGCAGCCGACCACTGCGTTGACGTCCGGATTGACGTGGACTTCCAGTAACGCGAGCGGCGAGCCGATCTGCGCGAGCCCGGTGTTGTACTGCACGTGGCTTGCGCCTTCGAGTGGCGTGGAAGGAAACTCACCCGCCATGAATTCGCGGCCGCGTTCGAGCAGGCACACGTTGCGCCCCGCCCGCGCCATCCGGCTGGCCGCAATGGCGCCGCCGTAGCCGGACCCGACAATCACGATTTCGTAGTGGGGCTGCAGCGCTCCAATGGCGCTGGATAAGCGGTTCATCATGACCATCTCGCGAGCGCGGTTATGCGCAATTAGGCAGCCGCTTCATTCAGTTCGCTATCGCTCGATTCGGCGGCGAGCAGGTTCAGCGCAATCAGAATGGCCGCGCGATTTTCGACCTCGATCTCGATGCCGAGCACGTCGATCAGCCAGCGGCCGATCTTCGTATTGGAAAAATCGCCGGCGTCGCCCGTCTTTTTCATTGTGACGCCCAGTTTGACGGCGCGATAGTGATACGAGGGCACGCGATGCTGTGCAGCCACGGCCGAAAGTCCACCTTTGCATTCCGAGCACCAGCCGAGGCTGCCGGCCAGCACGATCCGCTCCGGCTCGTCGAGCCCGTCGATGAAGGTACGCGCAGCGAGGCGCACGCGTGCTTCGTCGAGGCCGTATTGCATCAGCACGCTTTCGACCGGGTCTTCGAGCGCATGGGCGTGCAGGTCGATTTCCTGTTCCATGCCTTCGTTTTCCATCGAGACGTTGCGCTGATGGCCGGCGCTGCGCAGGCAGTCGATCAGGTAACGGCGGAAATACGCGCAGAGGGCGTAACCGTTGGACGGCGCGCTTTCCGGGCAGGCGTGCGTGTCGGAATGGCCGGGGGCGAGGCGCAGCACCCGGGAGAAGATGAACTGGGCGACGAGTTCTTCCTTGTCCTCGCCGAGCGCCTGCAATTCGAGCGGATGGTAGGTGCGCAGCGCCCGCTTCACCAGTTCGACCATCGATACCATTTCGTCGCCGGACAGGCGGGTGCGACGGCGCCACAGATCTGGCAGGATCGTATTGTCCAGATTGCGGACGAACTCGCGGCTCGGTACAGCGCCCATGAAAGCCTCCGTCGAAGGATGGGGCAAGGAGCGCGGCAAACCCCGCAAACGGGGCGGCGAAGGCAGTCTGGAGAGACCCTTGGTCGCGCTGGAAAGTGACTTCAGTATGGTTTTTGTAGGTGCCTGCGCCTATATGGATTAAGTGATAGCTGACAGGTAAACTGCCGGGTAAACCAATCTCGCCAAGCTCGCCATCGCCTGCGGTTCCATGCACCACGTTGGGCATCGTCGGCAGCGTGAAGCGCCAACTCCGGTTGACCAAGGAGACCGCACGATGCGGGACGATCCCATCCAGCGAGCGATCGACGAAGACCTGGTGCGCGTGCTGTATGCACAAGACGCCATCGCTTTCTTTACGCACTGGTTCGCGATCGTCGTGCTCGTCTCGATCTACTGGGACGACATGCCGTATCCGCAGCGGTTCGTCGCGTGCTTCGTCTTCTACGCCGTGGCGAACTGCGCCGCACTGGGGCTGTGGCTCTGCCGGCGCCGCTGGCCCGATGCGCTGACCGCACGTAACTGGATCAGGCTGCACGCGCTGCGCGGCGCGCTGCTGTATAGCGCGCCGGGGCTCGCGATCTGGTTCGCGTTCCATACCCACCAGGCCGATCTGCCAGTGCTGCACACCGTCATGCTGGTGACGCTGGCGGCGGGCGTGTTCATGTCGAACGGTTTCGACGTACTCAACTTTTCCACCAGCATCACCTTCGTCCTGTTGCCGGCCATCGTGCTGCTGTTCGGGAGCCACAATTTCGACCGCACCATTCTGGCGATCGTCCTCGCGTTCTTCTTTTGCGCCATCAACATCTATGCGGTGAGCTACCGCAAGCTGTTCCAGCGCGTGGTGCAGGCACGCGTCGATCAGCAGCAACTGGCGGAATCGCTGGCCGAGCAAAAACAGGTCGCCGAGGAGGCGAGTCTCGCCAAGACACGCTTTTTTGCCGCGGCGAGCCACGATCTGCGCCAGCCGCTGCACGCCATCGGCCTGCTCGCGGCGTCGCTCAACGACGCTTCCGTGACGTCCGCGCAACACGGCAAAACCGTCGATCACATCGTCAACAACGTCGAGGCGCTCAACCAGTTGTTCAATCAGGTGCTCGATCTGGCGCGGCTCGAAAGCGGTGTCACGCAGGTGATCCGGCTGCATTTCCGGCTAGATGAACTGTTCGAGCGGGTCGGCAGCCATTACCGGCCGCAGGCGGCGGCCAAGGGGCTGGCGCTGCGCATCGCGCCTACCACGATGGTGGTGTATGACGACCCAGTGCTGCTCGAACGGGTATTGAGCAACCTGCTCTCGAATGCGGTGCGATATACCGAGGAGGGGGCGATCTGGGTGGGCCTGCGACGCGCCGGCCGGCGGGGCGGCGGCTATGTCGAGGTGCGGGACTCCGGTATCGGCATTCCGGCTGCCGAGCAGGAGCGCATCTTCGAGGAGTTCTATCAGGTCGCAAATCCGCAGCGCGACGCACGCCAGGGACACGGTCTCGGTTTGCCGACGGTCAGGTGGCTCGTCGGATTGCTGGGTGGCGAGTTGAGCTTGCGCTCGGCGCCGGGACGCGGCTCGGTGTTCCGCTTTCCGGTGCGGGCGGGCGACCCGGGTGGGGTTGTGGCGATCCTGAGCGACACGGCGGTGGGTGGCCCGTCGGCTCAAGGACGGCACGTGCTGTGCATCGACGATGATCCATCGATTCTCGAAGGGCTGACGAGCCTGCTTGGGCGTTGGGGCTGTGTGGCGCGTGGTGTGCGGGACGAAGGGCTGGCGCTGCGAGCGCTAGCCGAGGGCTTTGTACCGGACGCCGTGCTATGCGACTACCAGTTAGCGAACCACCGCACCGGCGCGCAGGCGCTGACCGCGGTGCGCGACGCGTTGCAGCGCAGCGGACATGAAGGCGCGGTGATGCTTTTGATTACCGGCGACATGGCATCGGGCGAACTGGCGACGCTCGCTATGCAGGGGATTCCGGTGCTGCATAAGCCGGTCACGCCGGCGCGCTTGCGGCGCACGCTGGAAACGCTGTGGCAGCAGGCGGAGCGGGATGGGGCCAGGGCGGCGGTCTAGTTCGCCGCTATAACGTCTTCCCCGCCTCCAGCCATCCGTTGATGACCGCAATCGCAGTCGACCGGTTGTGAACTCCAAGCGCCCGGAAAATCACCGACAGATGCACCTTGACGGTTCCCTCCGCGACACCCAGCTCACGCGCAATCATCTTGTTGGTCCAGCCGCGGTGCACCAGCCGCATGATGTCCTGTTGCCGCGGCGCGAGGTTTTCCAGCAGATGCTGCTGATGCGGCTGCAGGACCGTGAGCTGGACGATCGGCTCGGTCACTGCCGTCGCGGCGGATGCGCTGGCCGCATTGCCGGGCGAGGTTTGCGCCACCGCTTCACGCGTGCCGAGCAGGCTCAATGCTTCCATCGGCACGTACGCGCCGCCGGACAGCACGAGCTCGATAGCCTTCAGCATGACGCTGGCAGGCTGGCGTTTCGGCACGAAGCCGAGCGCGCCGGCAGCGAGTACCGCACGCATCTCATCGGGCGATTCTTCGGCGGAGAGCACGACCACCGGCAGCGCCGGATGCTCTTTCAGCAGGAGTTCGAGGGACGCCGCGCCGCTCATTCCGGGCATGTGCAGATCGACGATCGCCAGATCGTGATCGGCGTCGGGCCGCGCGGCGGCGGCGAGGGTTTCCCAGCTGTCGGCTTCGTCGAATTGCGCATCCGGGTCGAGTCCGCGGAGCAATCCCTTGACGCCCTGGCGGATCAGTTCATGGTCGTCGGCCACAAGAAACTTCATGATGTCTCCGCGTGTCGGCCCTGCGCGTTGGTATTTCCCACCGTTATTTCGCCGGTGCCGGACGCGGATGGCGCGTCCCCCGTCCTACGCCATCCGTCCCGTCAGACCGCCTCTGCAAGCGAGGCCGTCTACCGCGTGCCTCCCTGACTGCAAGGCTTATTGTGCACTGCCGGTGTTACACCACCTGATGTCGCGATCATATGCTTGATCGGCGCCAACGGGTGTCCCTCAGGGCGCTCGGGCGGCGCCTTTGACTCATGCGCGGTTGCCCGCGGAGCAGCGAACAGTGTCGGCGCCGAGGAGGTCTCCAGTGCGGACCCTGGGTCGGCACAATCGTGCGTTCTTCCGCACGCCGGCTCGCCTCCATTCATCTGACGACTGTTGTTGCTGCAGTCTGCAACATAGACGTGCACGGCCGCCCGATTTTGAAGCGCGGGATGCAAGGTTTAACAATCGCCTCGCCGCCCACGTGGCCGCATGGCGGCCGGGCGTGCATCACTTCACGGCGAAGAGCGTGAGGTTCATCAGGATCTTGAACGCGAAGCCGAGCGACATTGCACCGCCTACGCCGACGCACCACAGCGCGATAAACCAGATCCAACCAGGCAGCGTGCGCCGCATGGGCGTGGCGGGTGGCTGTTGCGGCTTAGTGATAGTGATGTTGGTCGTCATGGCTCACCTTGCCGCGAAATACCCAGTAGCCCAGCGTCGTGTAGGTCAGGATGATGGGAATGATCACTGCGGCGCCCGCGAGGGTGAACATCTGACTCGAACGCGGCGCGGCCGCTTCCCAGAGGGTCATACTCGACGGGATCGCGTACGGCCAGAGGCTTACGAGCAAGCCGAGATAGCCGATTAGCACCAGCGCGAGCGCCAGCACGAAGGGCGTCTTGTGATGCCGGTCGCGAACCGCCCGATGCATGAAGAACGCGCACGCGGCGACGAGGAGCGGCACGGGCAGCAGACGATAGAGCAGCCCCGACGCGAACCAGCGCTGCGCGATATTCGGGTCTTGCAGCGGCGTCCAGAGGCTGACTATCGCAATGAAGGCGAGCAGGATAATCGTCAGCGGCCACACGACCCGATGCAGGCGGCGTTGCAGATCGCCTTCCGTTTTGGCGACCAGCCAGCAGCAGCCGAGCAGCGCGTAGGTGACAACGAGTCCGAGACCGGTCAACAGACTGAACGGCGTGAGCCAGTCGAAGGCACTGCCGGCATAGCTGCCGTCCACGACCGGAATGCCCTGCAGGAACGCCCCCAGCACGATGCCCTGGAAGAACGCTGCCCCCGTCGAGCCGCCGATAAACGCCAGATCCCACAGATGTTTGGTCCGGTTCGCCTTGGCGCGCAACTCGAACGACACGCCACGAAAGATCAGGCAGGCGAGCATGAAAATCAACGGCAGATACAACGCCGACAACACGGTCGAATAGACCACGGGGAACACGGCGAACAGCCCGGCGCCGCCGAGCACTAGCCAGGTCTCATTGCCGTCCCAGACGGGCGCGACGGTGTTCATCATCAGATTGCGCTCTTTTTCATCAGGAAAGAACGGAAACACGATGCCGATGCCCAGATCGAAGCCGTCGAGGACCACATACATGAATAGGCCCAGCGCGATGATCCCGGCCCACACTACGGTGACATCCATTTTCTAACCTCGGTAGGGTTTGGTTCAGGTTGCATCGACCAACTGGTCGGCGGCCGACATGGGGCGGCGCGCAGCGCGGCTGGCGAGTGTGCCAGCGGGTGTGCCCGCGGGTGTGCCAGGTAAGGCATCAGGCGCGCCATGCGGCGTCTGGCCGGGCAACGCAGGGCCCGAGCGCATCAGCTTGAGCATGTAGTAGATACCGGTGCCGAACACGAGGAAGTAGACGATCACGAACGCCATCAGCGAGATGCCCACTTGCTGCGTGGTGAGCGGCGACACGGCTTGCGAGGTGCGCAGCACGCCATAGACGACCCACGGCTGGCGGCCGGCTTCCGTGGTCACCCAGCCGGCCAGCAGCGTGATGAAACCGCTCGGACCCATGGCCACCGCGAGCTTTTGGAACCACTTCGAGTCATACAGCTTGTCGCGCCGGCGCAGCACCCAGGCGGTGATCGACATCAAGATCATCAGCACGCCGAGCCCCGCCATCACGCGGAAGCTCCAGAACACGATGGTGGAGTTCGGCCGGTCTTCGGGCGGGAATTCCTTCAGACCGCGGATCTCGCCGTCCCAGCTATGCGTGAGAATCAGGCTGCCCAGGTGAGGAACCGATACCGCATAGCGGGTCGTCTCGGCCTTCATGTCGGGGATGCCGAACAGGTTGAGCGCCGTGCCGCCTTTTTCGGTGTTCCACAGACCTTCGATGGCCGCGATCTTGGCCGGCTGGTACTTGCGGGTATTCAGGCCGTGCTGGTCGCCGACGAAGGCCTGGATCGGCGTGAGGATCAACAGCATCCAGAGCGCCATGGAGAACATCTTCTTCACGGCCGGATCACGCCGGCCCTTGAGCAAATGCCATGCTCCGACGGCAGCCACCACCAGCGCAGCGACGATGAATGCAGCCAGCACCATATGCGCGAGCCGGTACGGGAACGACGGGTTGAAGACGATCTTGAACCAGTCGAGCGGCACGACATGGCCGTTCTCGACAGCGAAGCCTTGCGGCGTCTGCATCCAGCTATTCGAGGCGAGAATCCAGAAGGTCGAAATCAACGTGCCGATGGCGACCATCAGCGTGGCGCCGAAGTGCGCACGCGGCCCCACGCGCTGCCAGCCGAACAGCATGATGCCGAGGAAGCCGGCTTCGAGGAAGAACGCGGTCATGACCTCGTACATCAGCAGCGGCCCGGTGATCGGACCGGCGAAGCTGGAGAAGCCCGACCAGTTGGTGCCGAACTCGTAGCTCATCACGACGCCGGAAACGACGCCCATGCCGAATGCCACTGCAAAGATCTTCGACCAGAACAGACACAGAACTTTGTAGTAGGCCTTACGGGTCTTGAGCCAGCGCCACTCGAGTACTGCGATGAAGCTGGCGAGTCCGATGCTCAGTGCGGGAAAGACGATATGAAACGAAACCGTGAACGCGAACTGGATGCGCGCCAGGTCAAATGCGGAGATTGCGGGTGCGGGGTTCATAGCGTTGATGCGGGAAACAACCAACGCGCGTCGACCGCTGTCGACGCGCTCTGCGATTTGCAGATGGCGCAAGAGTAGGGGAATGCGCAGCTTTTTGTTGCGTTGCGCCGTGCGTCGAAAAGACGCGCGGAAAATGCTGATGTGGCGATTTAGAGATGCTAAATCGTTGATCAGCATCAAGTTTTTGTGGGAGCGCTGCACACGACCATGCGGCTCCCGAAACAAACGCTGCGTCAATACACCGCGCTGCAGCAGGGGCTGCACGCAGGCCGTTTCAAATCATGCAATCGAAATGACGAGCTTCTTGCCGCACGCAGCGGCATATTTACGCAAGGTTTCGATGGACGGTGAATGTTGACCCGAGGCGAGTGCGCGCTCGAGCCGCGTTACTGCTGGCGCTTGGGTACCCATGCGCTCGGCGACTTGCGCCTGGCTCAGCCCAGCGGCGTGACGCGCCGCGAGCATCTGGTCGAGCAGGGCGAATTCCTCGCGATTCAGCCGATCAAATTCCGCGCGGACTTCGGGGTCCGCCAGGGCCAGTTTCCGCAATTCCTTATACGTTGACACGTTTAACCTCCAGCAATCTTGTACGAGCCACCTCGAGCTCGTTTCGCGGCGTGTCTTGCGACTTCTTCACGAAGGAGTGAAGCATGACGATCCGACAGTCCATGACCGAGCAATAGAACACTCTGGCGATCCCTTCGGCTCCTTTTAGCCGCATCTCGAAGAGGCCGCCGCCCACTGATTTAGTGGGCGGTTCCCCGAGATTCGGGCCGTATTGCTCCATGCGATCAGCTAGCGCAATAAAGCGCGCCAGTAGGGTTTTGGGCAACGAAGCGACCTGGATTTTGACCTTCTCGCTATAAAAGTCGATCTCAAATGCCATTGGATTCCATCATAACAAATATGTTATTTATCAGCAAGCCACCGTATGGCCGATCGAATCGCGATCGCAGCGGCATCGTGGTGACAACATGGGGTCGTGGCGCACATGGCATGCGTAGGGGACGGCGCGGCGCAGCGCAGCGCTTTGTGCTACCGGACGAAAGTGAGGATAACGGATTGAATTCGCCCTAGGCATCGACCGAATGGCCGGGTTGGGGCGGCATCAAGCGGGTCAGAACGGGTTTCTGCGCAGTGTGTTGTCCTACGCGTTCGTAAGAGATGTTTGAATCTGTAAGTTGACAATACGTCTGGACAATACAACCTGGCGCAGGCAGGTCCGCGCGACACGGGATGCGCTTCGGCTTGCTTTCCTCGGACGTAAGGAGTACCTGCTCCGCGGTTACAAACGCAGCTTTTTCATCTTGAGGAACGCGCGGGCAGCGGATATTGTCGGGTCTCTCGTGTGATCGACCCCGACATGCGAGTGTGGTTCTCGCGGCGTCCTGCTTCAAGGCGCTGACGCCGTTTTTTTATGCCTTGTTTTCCGGTGTGTTCTGACGCGCCGGCCAACACAGGCATCGCTCGTGCGCCAAATTGCCACGCTCGGGGCGGATTGGGATGTGTCTGATCGTCCTTCAAATCTGCGCGTGTGATCGTAAGCGTATTCCGATCCGAGTGAGAGAAAGATGAAAAAGTTAGCGGTTCTGACGGTGGTTGCCGCCTGCCTGGTTGGACTGAGTGGCTGCGTGACACCAACGTACTCCTATGACCAGATACATACGCGTAACTGGACGCGTGAGAGCATGGACCAACGGTTCCCATCAGGGACGTCGAAGGCGCAGGTGTTGGAAAAACTCGGCAGTCCGTTCGGCGAGAAATCCGCTGGAGACCTCACCCGATGGGACTATGTCGGTGGCGTATCCGGGCAGCTTCATGTCATGTTCTTCTTCAAGAACGCGAACCTGATCGAAAAGCGCTACGAAAACTTTTGACCGTACGCATCTTCATGATACTCGGGCATTGCCGTGACGCCGTGCCGGAGTCCTTTCTTATGTTGGGCGCACCCGCTTGCCGCCCTATGCCTCACTCCAAAGCTTCCCACCCGTTGCCCAGTTTTCGCGCTTCACGTCAGTCAGAAGTATATCTGGCTAAACTGCCGTTTTTATCGTGCATTCAAAAGGTTACGTCACTTGGGAATAGTCTTCTGAATGTATAATTTCGGAGTTGGTAGGAGTAGTAAAATCAACGATGTACAAGCGGGTTTTGGATGACGTCTCCGCGTCGTCATAGATTGATAAACTGCGGGGATGAATACCCCCATCGGCTCCGGCTTCGGTTCCCTCGCAAAGCAGGATAGCGCACGTTGCTGCTGGACCTGCACGCATTGGGAAGTCGAATACCCGCGCCCACGTAGCGCAGCATGTCTGTATGGGAAGACGGTGATCATGCATTCGTTTCCCGATCGCGGATGTGCGTTCTGGATGCGCGAGACGGCCGGTGATGATGAAGCGCCGCCGGGGCGGGCTGATTGATGTGCGCCAGTAGGCGCGGAGAGGGGTGGGCAGCACAGCCGATAGACTGCGCCGCCGGATACCGCTTCAAGCCTGCGGCAAATCTTCAGTGACGCGCGGCAACAGGTGATCCTGGACGTTTGGGATAGGCAGAAGCTCTGGCCCGATGTGCGTCAGCAAGCCCGGATGCACGCCGCCCGGTGGCAGATCAGGGACCAAGTCCAGACCGTTGCGATACAGATGCTTCGGCACCTTGGCGAGCAGGTTTCGCAAGGTGAGGTCGAAACTCACGCGGGCCGGCTCAAACGCCCAGACGGCGACAGGTGGTTTGCCTGCCAGGGTGAGCGCCGCAGCAGCGAGCAATGCCAGGCTGCCTCCCAGCGAATGACCGACCAGCGTCACCGGCTTATCGCCGATCGCGGCCAGCACATCAGCCGACATGGCTTCCCATGCCCCGTAGAAGCCCTTGTGCACGTCGCCCATTCCCGGCACCGACACCGGAATAGCATCGAGGTCCGCAAGCCAGCAGTCGAGGTCATTCGAACCCGGAAAGGCCACGCACAACCCGTCTTCAGTCGTGCGCACGATAGCGCGCGAGGCGCTATCTGCCTCCCCGATGTCGGGCGGCGCGTCGTAGGCCTCTTGAGCCAGCGCCGCGTAGTCGCGCGGGGTCATTGCAGCGGCGCGCCTGCGAGCGGCGTCGACGGGGCGGCCGGAGCCGCCGCCGCGATAGCCTTGTTCGCGGCACAAAACACGCCGTTCCCCACCTCGACGACGGTCAGCGACGGGTCTGCCGCAGCCGCCGCGGTGACGACGGCCTGACCGACCGGACACGCAGCAGCCACCGACGCCGCGGTAGTCGTGAGCGCACCAACTGCTGCACTATTCACGGCGGCGACGTTGGTCGATGCGGTCTGGATTTGTGAGGTCGAGCACGCGGAAAGAGCGAGCGCAGCGATACCTACCGCGATAGCGGCAAAGAGCTTCTTCATGGTGATTTCCTTCAGGGATGAACTGCGGAGGGGTTTAGAACTTCCACTTGGCGCCGGCCTTGATTTCCAGCGACGTTGATGGCTTTGTGACGGTGAGAGACAGATTGGTTGAGGGCGGCAGCTCAGCCTCGATAACGCAGCACCCGATTTGCGCGCCCTCGGATACCGTAGGCAGCACCTGAAGATGCTCGGGAAACACCGTGCATCCACCCAGCAGCAGGCAGAGGAGGGCGCGGGTCACGGTGCCGACACCGTAGGCGCAGTCGCATGCTTTGCAGCGGCGCGCGCGGCGAGCGTACGGGATAGCCAGTGAGCGCCAGTCACGATCACCACGGCGAGCGATAGCTGCACGTTCTCAGGGATCGAGACGTGGAAGCTATCGGCGACCCAGGAGAGGATCGGGACGACGATCGTCATTGCTGCGGTGGCAGTGCCAGTCGCGATAGGCGAGGTTTCGTTCATAAGTGCTCCGGGTCGTGGTGAATCACTTCGGTGGGAGAGAACTGATAGCCCTCGATCGCGTACTTCGTGAACAGCCACACGGGGAGCGGAAGCCGATGCAGGCCCTCGTCTTTGCCGATGTGCTGGCCTGGGCCGAGCAACATGCCGTTGACCGTCATGTCGTCGACGAAGCGGTATGGGTCGAAGGGTTGCGCCGACAGGAACGAATCCCAGTCGAATGCCTGCGCGTGCGGCCCCCACATGCCTTTCTTGCAGTCCTCAGCGAAGCGCGGCCAGTCCCATGCCGTTGCGAAACAGCGTTCGACGGGATGGTGATGGGCCTGCAGAGGTGCACCGAGTTCTTCGGCCGTCATGTTGGTGACGAAGCACCGGCCGCCCTCGCGCTCGATCAGTAGTTGCTTCGTGTGCCTGAATAGCGCGGTGGTCTCGCGCTCGTCGTGGCCGGGGACGAAGTAATCCGCAGTCAACGTGTCTTTGAGTTCGTGTGTGGTTTCAACGGTCATTTTCGACAGGCGTAAAAAAACCCGCACAAGGCGGGTTTGTGTGGTTGGAGCGGGAGGGATTCGGGCTTCACGTCGTCCGAATCAGTCAATCTTTCGGCGGATTAGGACAAATCGGTATGCGTATCCTGTGCGGAATCGACCCTATCTCGCAGAACGAATCAAGGCCCAGTCATGCAAGCTCTTGCGCGCATCTTTTCCGCGCTGTTTCCCTCGACGCCCCGCTCAGGCCAAGATGCCGACGATGCTCTCTCCGAAGAAGAGAAGCGGGCCGCAGAACTGGGCTACGCGGCGTGGCATAAGGGCGATCGAATCAACCCATTTCCTGTTGGGACGCCGCGTCACAAGGCTTGGCAGGACGAATGGGACAAATTCGAATGGGCGAACACCAGCAGCTGGTGATCAGAACAGGAGGGGCGCGTCCAGAAAGGCTTGGGTGATGTCCCCGTAGCCCGCTGCATAGGGGTGAAGCGCATCGTAGTAGTACCCCAGTGCATTCGAGTACGCCCACGATACCCAGCGCTGCGTTAGGTCGATCAGTGGCAGGTTGTTCGCCGCGGCGAGCTGATAGACGGCTTGCTGAAACTGCGTCCACAACGCAGTGGTCACAACAGAAATTTCTGGTGGGTTCTCGACAAACAGAACCATGTCGGACACCGCTGTAATAGCCGTGATCAGTTCCTGATAGTTCGCGATGTATTGCGCCAGCGTCACGCCCGTGCGTGAATCGTTGATGCCGATACCGCACATCACCAGATTGGGCGCGGCGGCGACGAGTGCAGGGAGCGTTGACCAGGGCGATGCGTTGCCGGTGATGTTTGCCGTCGTGCCGCCGCACCAACCCTGATTCCAAACGCTCACTTTCGGCAACGTCGAGTTGTATGCCTCGATGCCGATAAGGAACACCGATGCAAGCGTCCCGCTTAGCCTGACGTTGATTGTTCCCGTCGCGGGCGCGGCGCCCGTCGAAACGGTCGTCTTGGTAGCGCCATGCGTGCCAGTCGACGTGCTAATTGTCGCGAGAACGGCGCCGCCGATATCTGCCGTGACAGTTCCTAGCCCGCTATTGCACACGGTCCAGATATCGAACGTGTCAAACGCATTGATAGGCGTGAACGATACGGGGTTAGTCGTCGTGTTATTGAACAGCGATAGGCCGCCCATCGACGTCTGTCCGGTGTTGGACCATCCGGTACCGAGTGCAATTCGTGGATCCGCAAGCGGCAGCGTTGCGCCGGCCACAGAATCGAGTCCGTTATCGCACCAGAACGAATCCCAGTGCGCCGCAAGATTCTTTTGCGCGCCGAGGGCCTGTGCGAGTTGCGTCGGATAACCAAACGCTTTGGCATTCGAATAGCTCGCAGGGGTACCGACGGAGCCTAGCCCGAATGTCGTTGAGTCGCCGAGGCAGCACAGGCGCGCGCGGGCCGTACCCGAACGCACGCCGCCCATTGCCTTGCGCCAGCGCGGAAATGCGAGAGGGGTGAAGCCCTGATAGGTGGGCGTTGCTGCTTGCTGGATGACGGAGGGTGTTACCGGAGGAAGTGAAGATGCCATATCAGTCCACCATCACAGAGACGATTGCCGTCGAGACGGGCGCGTAAATCTGCAGCCGCCCCTTGAATGTGGCCGATGACCACGCACCACCCTGCGCACCGGCAGCCGATCCGCCGACGAGTGCAAACACGCTCGCATTGTTCGGCGCAGCACCAGCGGCGGCCGTCCCGTCATCGCGCACCACAGCGATCTGCGCGCCGCTGGTGTTCTCGATATCGACGTTGTTGCGGCCCGTGGATGCGGGAATGGTTGAGACCAGCACGTAATTTGCATACGGGCCCGAGCCGCCGAACGCGGCGCCGACGGCGGGCAGCGCCGGTTTGTTGGCGGAGTAGTCTCGGCCGGCCGCAAACATCAACGAAAAATCTGTCATTTCGAATCCCTGATAGGCAAGTCATGCAAAGCCGAGCGCTCTTTTTCCGGCTCCGTACAGCGCGAGGCGCTGAGAGTAGCCACCTGGCGTGCCGGGGTTGGTCGCACTGCCAAGGTTGATCGCCTTGCTGATGCCGAGGAAATTACCGGCGTCGGCCAGTGCATTGAAGTTGCGGTTGCTCCAGTACCATGCGGCGGACATTGCCGCATTCGCTGGCTGCTGCAGCAACTCCGGATGCTCCAGCAATGGCAGGTCGATGCCGGGTCCGCACACCGCGTAGTTGTCGTGGAAGGTGATCTGGATCAGACCTTGGCCGCGGAAACGCCAACCGTCTCCGCTCGCCTCATCGCCGTTGCCTTCGCGCCCGGCGTAGACGCGATTCGCGATGCGCTGTGGTTGCCGCGCATATTGCTGCGCCTCCTCCGAGGTGAAGTGGTCGGAGAACTCGGTGAGCAATGCCGCCGCGCTGTAGTTCAGGTTCTCCGACACCGCCGTGAGCCGGGCAGACTCGACGCCGACCTGTGCAAGGAACGCGGCTACGCGTATCGGCGTGTTGATCTCGAAGCGATCGCACGCAGCCTGAACCGGCGATAGCCACGATTGCGCGAGCGGCGCAGACGAGCCGCATCCGGCCGCGATGATTTGAGCGGTGAGGTTCATTTGATGAATGCCTCAAGCGCTTTCAGGGCTCCCGTTGGCCCGAGCAGCGCCACGAGCAGCAGGAAATAGATGAGGTATTCAATCCGCTGCATGCGCTTGTCGCCGCGCCTGAAGCTATCGAGAATCCCTTTGTATCGCTCCGCGCACACGGCTTCGTGTACCTCGATGCGCTTCTCGTTCTCGGCGATGGCCTGTGTGTTGTCGTGGGTCGTCACAGATGCTCCACAGAAAAAAGAAAGCCGCCCGAAGGTGGCTTGATGGCTGAGTGCTCGGGAGCTACTGGGCGATGCCCGCCGATATCTGCGGAATCCGCGACGCTGCGATGATGGGCGGTGTCGGCGCAGTCGGTGCCGAGAGATACGTCAGCCCCTCCTGGATCGAATCGAGGTTAGGGTCGATCTTCGCATTCGACTGCACCGCGAGTTGATACGTCGCCCAGAACTCTGCGATGACCGGATCGACGGGGATGGCCGTTGTCGGCGCGGGGGTGACGAGCGTGCTACCCACAGCTACGCCGGTCGTCGCGATCGCTTTCAGCAGCATCCGCTCGCTCGTCGTGAACGCCAGATAAAACTGGATCGGCGTGAGCGTCGCATAGGAGCCGTCGCCTACCCATGCACCGTCGACGAACTGGGGCGTCACACCCGGCGTGATAGTGGGCACGAGTTCGGTGCTGTTGTCGTGGATATAGGAACTGTCCACGACCCCCGTCAGATACCCGTTCGCATCGTAAATGTACTGGACTGGCATGGTCTACCTCACTGGATACGAACGAACTGACCTGCGTTGCCGGTCAGGTACACATACTGGCTCACGGGACCGGCGCCCGTCCACACAGCGCCGGTGATGATCGAGGCGACGGTGGTGGCCGTCGAAAGACCCGACACCAGCACTGCGACCGTGCCACTGCTTGCGACGCCCGTCCAGGATGCTGATGCGACTGCGACGGCGGACCAGTTAATACCGTTGGTGCTGACCGCGACCACGGCATTGCCGCCGCCCGTCAACGATGTGCCGACCGCCATGAACTGCCCATTGGCGAAGATGATGTCGGTCCATGCCGCATTCGCCGGCAATGTTCCCACTTGCCAGCCGCCGTTCTGAGCATCGGTCGATGCGCTCGGCGTACCGACGAAGATCTGGGTCGGGTCGAGGCGGTACATGAAGTTACCGCTCGTGCGGTAGCCGCTGGCTGCTGTCGCACACGCTGGGTGGGCGGAAGATGACCACGACGTCGTGGTGATCTGGTTGGCCACTGCAACGGTCACGCCGTTGCCGTATGCAATGCCAGTAATGCCGCTGATCAGGGGACCGGCCGCAATCTCATTCGCGTAGTTGCCGTAGGAATCGTACAGGTTGCTTGTCTGTGTCGTCCAAGGGGTCGCCGGAGGGAGCAGTGTTGTCTGGTCGAAACCGTAGAGAGACCCGTGAAGCGTGTCCAGTATGTACTTGCTGCCGTTGCTGCAGGTCCATATGCCTTCTGCGGCTGAGTAGTCCGGCAAGCCGTTACCGTCCAGCGGCAGGCCAATTTGGGAAAGGCTGCCAGCCGCCCAGGTTGCTCCTGTCGAGCTGCTATAGATCTGGTTCCCCGTCCCTGACGAATAGGCCGTGACATAGTAAAACGCCGAGGTCGCCGGGTCGTACGCGACATATCCCGATGCATTGGCAACGGGAAGCGTGCCTGCCGTCCAGGTGTGGCCGTCCGTACAGGTTGCATAGGCTGTCGAGCCAGCCGCCATCGCCACAAAGACGCCATTGCCGAAGGCAATCGAGGTCCATTTCTGCGAGCTCGGCAGCGTTGATGCGGTCCAGCTTGTGCCGTTTGCGCTGTAGTTGGAGACCGTCGAGTTGACCGGTCCGCCCGCGATCGCGCACCACACGCCGTTACCATACGCGATGTCCTGCCACGTGGCCGACGTCGCCATCGTCTCAGCCGTCGTCGAGGTGAACGGCACGACCTGCGTCACTGTCGACGTGTATTCAGCCCAGACAGCAGCGATCGTCGCAGCGGGTGTGGCCGCCGTCCACTGCGTCAGCAGGAACAGGCCCAGCCCGAATGTGATCGAGGTCCAGAGCCCCGAGGCCAGCAGGGTGCGCGAGGTCCAGGTGATGCCATCCGGGCTCGTGTACATGGTCGCATTGGCGGTGCCGCTTGCCACGAAGGCAAACAGGCCATTGCCGTACGCCATCGAAATCGGCGTACCCGTCACACCAGAGATGGCGGTGTAGGCGAGCCACGTGATGCCGTCAGGACTGCGCAGGATCGCGCCCGTAGTCGAGACGGCGACGAAGATGTTATTGCCGTATTGCACCGCCGCGAAGCTCAGGAATGTGCTCGGGATATTACCCGCGCTCCAGGTCGTGCCGGTGGTGCTGTAGGCAGCAAACATGCCGCTCGACGAGCCGTTGCCAATCAGCGTGAAGAGTCCATTTCCATATGCGCCGCCCGTCCAGATGCACGAGTTCGGCAAAGTGGCGGTCGCCCAGGTAAAGGACGCGCCCGGACCAACCGGCAGGTAATACGCGGAGCTGGAAGCCGTCGCGATCGTGCCGACCACCATGCCGTTACCGTAGGTGACGTTGGCGAGAATCGCGGGCGTCGCGATCTGCGTCCAGTTCACACCATCCGGGCTGTACGCGCAGACCGCCGCGCTCGAGGAGAATGCGACGAAGTAGCCGTTGCCGAATACGATGTTCGACCACTGCTGGCTGCTCGGCATCTGGTACTGACGCCAGTTATAGCCGTCTACGCTGACCTGACAGTTCGTCTGGGCCGAGCCGGTGGCACCCACCGCCACAAAGATACCGTTCCCGGATTCAATCGCCGACGCATACACGCCTGCGAAGGGCGTGGCGTTATAGATCGCCTCGTAGGTCGTGGCATTGGTTGGGTAGAGCGCCGACAGAGCGGTGTACACAGCCCGCGCGACTGGCGTCTTGGTCGCCTCGAACGACGAACCACTCTCAAACACAGAGGCAAAGCCGCCCAGCGGGATGTTTCCCATCCCGGTTGAGAAGAAGTCACTGAGTTGCATTAATCCAGCCTCCAGGTTGCGCCGTTAAACCAGATAGTGAAATTTTGATCCGCGACATTGACCGTCAGGCTGTTGTTTTGGCCCATAATCGTTGCGCCGTTATTGCCCAGCACCCACGGGTTTCGCCCCCAGCTCGCGTTCGCGTCGGCGAAGGTCAATATCGTCCCTTGCGTCGGACTGGCGGGTAGCAGGCAGGTGAACCGGCTGGCAGAGGTATCTACCAGGTAATCGCCCTTCGTCAGGACGGTGGCGGCATTGATGTATTGGATGCTCGAGCCGCCACCCACAGGCGTCAGGAAAAGCACATTCCAGTTGCTTACGCCGTCGCAGACAAACTCCGCACTGACTCCGTTGGCCAGAGGGTAAGCCGCACCGGGCGTACCGCCAGATATCTTGTCGGTGCCGTTAGGTGTCAGCGTGATACCGCCGCCGAGTGCGGCAGCAGAAATGCGGAAGCCGTTCCACAGCGACGCGGCTGCTGGCAGCATCAGCGTTCCTATCCCGACGAACTTTTGTGCGTTATTCGCTGCGGCGACGGCGACCGTCCCCGAGAGAGCCACAACGGGCCCGCTCGTCTGCAGACCTGCAGTGGTGGCGCGAATGCTGCTATCGGCGATTAAGACCGCGAGATTTCCCGCGTTGTCGTAGAGACCGAGCCCGATGCCGAGTCCAGAAAGGGGACCGGTTATCTTGGTCCAGACTGCCGTTGTCGCCGTGCCAGTCGTCGTGCAGACCCAGAGCGCAGTGTCGGTCTCGTCCCAGATCACTGAGGGCGATGCGCCACCTATCGCGCCCGCATTACCCGCGACTGCGCCATTCGGATTGCCGCCATAGACCTGCATCAGCGAACTGCGGGACCATACCGCCGTGGTCGCGGTCCCTGCCGTCGTGCAGATCCACAGAACAGACTCAGAGGTGTCCCAGATCATCGACGGTGAGGCGCCCCCAGCAACACCCGCTAAACCTGCAACCACCCCGTTGGGGTTTCCCGCATACACCTGCATGAGGGAGTTGCGCGACCAGACCGCAGTCGTGGTCGTGCCGGAGGCGGTGCAGATCCAGAGCGTCGCTTCGGTCGTGTCCCAGATCATCGAAGGCGATGCACCACCCGCTGTCCCGGCAGTGCCTGCAACGTGACCGTTCGGGTTGCCTGCGTACACCGGTAGCAACGAGTTACGGGACCACACCGCTGTCGATGCGGTTCCGGTCGTCACGCAGATCCACAGCGCGTTTTCAGCGGTGTCCCATACCATCGCGGGCGATGGCCCGGCCGGCGTGCCAGCGCTGCCAGCGACATTGCCGTTCGGGTTGCCTGCGTAGACCTGCATGAGCGAGTTGCGCACCCACACGGCGGCCGAAGCGGTGCCGGTGGTCGAGCAAACCCAGATGGTGTTTTCGGCCGCGTCCCACGCGAGCGACGGTGCGGAGAGCCCGACGACGCCCGCGCTGCCAGCCAGCACCCCGTTCGGATTGCCGGAGCAGACCTGAATCAGATTGCCGAGTTTTGCCTGCACGAACGGCGCGCCGGCCGCAAGCGCGATGTTGCCGCTGACAATCGAAGTTGCGCCGTAGGCGACCGTGACCACGTAGAGCGCGGTCCAACCAGCATCGACCGTCGGCGTTACCTGTGTGCCGGTGGTCGCGGGTGTCCCGGCCTTGACCTGCAGCGCGCACACGCCGCCGCGCTTCGTGTTGGTCGCGGTGCCAAGAATCGGCTGCAACTGCTGGCCGGGGGTCGAGTTGTAGTAGAGAAGCTGGACCGGGTCCGAGTCGACCTGCTGGAACTGCGCCTCGACGAGGTAGGCGATGGACTGGCCGGCCGTTGTCGGGGCGGGCACGCTCAGCGAGGTTTCACCGAACGTGATGCCCTGCTGGACGATCATGTCGGTAGTGTCGGCGGGCAGACTGCCGTAATCGGTTTCGTCGATCGGCGCCGAAACGTAGATCGAGCCCTGCCCGATATTGACGGCGAGGCCGGTGCCCGGCGCGCAGGGCAGTCCGTCGACATTCGGCCCGGCGCCGAGCAGCGCCTGCAGCGCCATACCGAGACCAATCATTGGATAGCGATTGGAATTCAGTATGTCGGTATCGAGGGGATTCGCCCCGAATTGAACTGTGACGCGATCCATAGGCCCTCAAAAGAAAAGGGCACCCCGAGAGGTGCCCTTGTGAATGCTGGTTGTGCCGCTCAATCGCTCAGCGCTGTCCACATGATCGTGGCGATCGGTTTTGCCTCGTCGATGGCCGCGTAGATCGCTTCGTCCGGCACGTTGTTGCCGCGGTACGCGGTGATCATGGCCTGAAAAGGCTGGATCGCCGGATTCGAATAGCCGCCTGCCACGCCATACCCGCCAAACGGATTGCCACCCCAGCCGCCCGTGTCCATAGGACGTCTCGGTTCAAACACGCGCGGCGCGCGGCCGGTAAGCAGCGTCAGTGTGGTGATCATCCCCTGACGCGTCACGCGCGGCCGGAGTAGGTTTGCGAGGATCCGCGCGCGGAACGCGGTGTCGATCTCGTTCGTGTTGCGCGGCAGTGTGGGACCAAAGAAGTCCCACGAGATCAGGTCGAGAAAGCCATCGGTCGCGGTCTTGATCCGCGTCTGCAGCTTCGTGTAAATGATCTGGGCCCAGACCGGCGTGAGGTCCGCCGAGAAGCCGGCGAGCGTCGCGAAAATGCGCGTGCCGATGTTGTTCGGGAACCAGCCGTCCGGCAGCCACTTCTGCAGCCGCAGCACGATGTTCGAATTGAGGCCTACGCCGGAACTGGCCGGCGCTGCCTGAACACTCGCGCCCGATCCAGAAATTTCATCCCAGCGGCTTGCGCCGTCGTCCCACTGAGATACACCGTCATCCCAATTTTTCATTTCCTGTCCTTACCAGTTCGGAGCAACGTGGGGATTGATATAGCCGTTGGTCTGTATGGTTGCCGATGGGCTCGTGCCCGTTACAAAGTAGATAATCTGGCTACTTGTGCTTGTCACCGCCTCGTATGGCGATTCGATAGTCTGGCTGGCGACATTGTTGCTTAGCTTGAACGTTATGAAAGTTTCTGCCGTGTTCCAGATATAGACTGCAGCGCCAGCAGCCGTGGAAGTTAATGAAACCAGCAACTTCGCGTAGGTGACTATGCCTGGCGGCGTCGACAGCGTAACGTTGGTGTTCGATGTAGCAGTCCCGCCGCTTAAATCCGTTGTCGGTAAAGCCCATTGGAATAATTGCCCGGTCTGGGTGAAGGCCGTGATCTGCGAACTGGTATTCGTCTTGATGCTGCCAATGTACCGGTGGTACGTCGTGCCGGATGGCGCATTCGCTGCCGTCGGGCTCGTGTCGAAATACACATCGAACGAGCCATTGTTGATGATGGCAAAAACGTGATACCAGGTCGATGCCGCGACAGCGAGGCCGGCGCCCATGCCGCCATTACCACTGCCCGCCGCCCACGTGCTGCTGATCGATTTTGTGAAGGTCGTGCCATTGATCATCGCGGCATTCGTGCTGTCCGCCGCCGCTCCCGCTGCCACGTCAAGCACCGTATTCGGAGTCGTGGTGTCGTTGGACAGGGTGTAGCCGTTGATGTACCCCGGAACGACGGTCAACCCAGCCGACGAATAAGACCACGCGGGCAGGCCGCCCACGACCGTATATACCTGGCCGTTCGAGCCAATCCCGAGACGAACCGCCGTGCCTGAGGCACCTCGATATTCCGTATCGCCGGTCGTCGTCATCGGCGACAGCGCGTTGTACGCGGCGGCGGCCGTCGTCGCTCCGGTGCCTCCATTGGCGATGCCAACGACGCCGCTCACGTTTCCGGCTGTCAGACCCGTTGCCGTACCCGTGAGGTTCGTAGCGACACCCGAAACGGGTGTACCGAGCGCGGGCGAGACGAGCGTCTTGTTGCTGAGCGTTTGCGCGTCGGTCGTGCCGACGATCTGGCCGCTGGAGGGGAATGTCTCGCCGGTGACCGCAAGAGCCGTGGTCGCTGTCGCAGCCGTCGTGGCCGTCGCGGCATTGCCCGTCGTGCTCTGGTTGAGCGTCGGAATGTCAGCCGGGACGATCGCGCGGAACGTCGGTGCACCGCTCGAGCCATTGGGTGATGCGAGAAACAGATTGGGAGACTGGCTGGCGAACGCGCACGCGATTGTCCCGGATGACGTGACCGGGCTTCCGGTGCAGGAAAAGGCTGACGGCATCGTGAGCCCGACACTGCTCACGCCGTTCGTGATGCCATAGCCGGCCAGTGTGGTCGGCGTGCCGGTTAGCGTGGCCCACGGGACCACACCAGTGAGCGGAAACGACCACACGTGCGTGCTTGCATTCAGTGTGCCTCGCGCCACCCACTCTGCGCCATCCCACTCGTTGAGCACATACGGTGCGGTAGACGTGTTCAACCAGAGTTGACCGAGCACCGGAGAAGCCGGAGCAGCCGCGCTGTTGTTCTGTCCGATCAGGCCGGTGAGGTCGTTATACGCCGCCGCGAAATTGCTGCGGATCGGCGCCGATGACATGAGGGAGCCAAATGCCGGGACAGCCGGATTGACGGTCGAACCGGCGGCCCATACGGACGTGCAGAAGCACAGCAGCGCAAACGCTGCGAATAATCTGGATTTGAGCAAGTTAGACCCCGGGAATCTGGTACGTGTACGAGGACAGCGCGACGGTGCCGCCCGCATTGAAAGCGACCGAACTGAAATTGATCACGCCATTCGCGATGGAAAGGTACGACCATGCGGTGGTGCCGTCGGTGATGTTGTTGCCGGTTGAGCTTGGACCGGTGCCGCTGCTGGCCGATTCGCCATCTGCCGAGCAAAGATAGGCATTGCCGTTCGCGCTCACGATCGCACCGATAGCGTATTGGGTGTCAGGTAGCCATTCGCTGCCGACCGTCGTGCCAATATCCCCGTCGATTACGGACGTGGTGCCATCGGATGCGTAGACCCGAAACCATTGCGCGGTACCGCTAGTGGTGATCGTCGCGGGCGTCGGCGTGTTCAGCGTGATCTGCCCGCTGACCGGATCGCTGAACGCGGGGGAGCCGAGTGCGAATGTGGCGAGTGCAACGCTTTCGCCGATGGTCGTCTCGTTCGTGGCCGGCTGCGTGCCCTCATAGATCACCCAGGAGCCGCCGGACGCGAGCGCAGCAATAGCCGCCGCCTCTGCATTTGCGGAGGCAAGAGAAACGTTCAGATTGGCCATTAGAGGAGCGAGATGGTTCCTGCCTTGACGACCTGCTGGGCGGTGACCGTCAGGTCAGATGTGCCGCCATTGAGCAGGAGGAGGGTGACGTTCGTGACACCCGGCACCGAGAAGAGCAGCGAATAGATTTGTCCGTACGGCAGGCCTGTGCCTTCCGGTATCGTGTTCAGGAAGTTCGTCAGCGCCGTCACGGCCGCCGCGACGACCAGCGAGTGCGTGTATGTCGGGCCCGTGATCAGCGTCGCCGAGACAGCCGCTCTCACGACGTTCGGGCCGTACACGTTGAACGTCGAGCAGATAGGCCGCACCGCGTCGATGGCGGCGTATTCGGCTGAAATCAGGGAACTCGATGGATCGCCCGATCCATCGTCGACGACAGCATAGAAGTACCCAGGCTGCGAGGCGCCGGCATACGTCTGGTTTTCGACCAGCGAATAGGTGATGCCGTTCTGCACCGACATGATGGCGAGCCCAATCGCCGTCTTCGTCGCCTTCGAAAGGGTCGCGAAGAACGCGACGAAGCGCAGCCGCAAAGCCGGGTCCGACTCGGCGTTATATCCGGTCTGCGGGCTCGGCGCGAAGTTCGTCACTGTGTCGATGCCCACAATCGGGACCACGAACGATGTGACGGTGCCGCTCAGAACGTTGCCAGAGGTCCCCGCCACAACAGCCTGAATCGGCACCGTGACGGATTGCGTACCAGCCGGCACCACGTAGGCCTGCAGGGTCGCATTCCACGCCGTATTGGTCGCGTCCAGTGTGACCATGAACTGAATGCCGCCAGGCCCCGTCGAAATCAGTTGGCCGGGTGTCACCAGTCGCTGCGTCGTGTAGCTGAAGCTCGCGAAGGTCGCCGTCTGCACCGAGAACTTCGCGGCGATGCGCGTCATGCCGAAATCGCCGACGAAACTATCGAGGTCGGTATTGTTGCTCGTCGCCGCCCGCGTGAGCAGCAGCACCTGGATGATGTACGCCTGCAACCACAGTGCGACACCCGAAACGGCCTGCGCGAACGCCAGCGTGATGGATCCGGTGGTCGCGTCGATGATCGATGTCGCGGCCGCCTGGACCGCTGCGACGTTGTCGGCAACGAAGTCGGTAAATCCCTGCCATGAGATGGCTGCCATATCTGTCCTATGCCAGGTCGAAGGCGAACGATTGCGGGGTGCCGCTCAGGTCCGTGTAGACGATGGTGATCGTCGTCACGCCCGTACCCTGGGCCTCAGTCACGGTGACCGTGGGGAGCGGATTGCGCGCCACGGTGGGCTCGATGAGTAACTGCGACAGCACGATGGCCTGCACCTGGCCCGGGTCGATCTCTTCCTCGCCGATCAACTTCGGCAGGCCGGCGCCGTACCCCTTTTCCCAGACATACCCCGCGGTGAGCAGTCGCCGGATGACGCGTTGCACAGTCCGGTCGTGGTCGCTGACGACGGCGATGTCACCGGAGGGGGTCGTGCCGAGGTCCTCGCCATATAGGTGAGACAAATCACAAAGGGCTGCCATGGTCAGTTAACCATCGTGCTGGTAGGCTCTTCCGCATCGCCGTGGCTATCGCTCGGCTGCGTGTGGTAGTGGCCGCCAACAGACTTGCCAGCAATCACCACGTCGGTGTTGACATCAAGCGGACCCTGCATGGTGGCTGCGCCACCGTTCGGTCCAATCCCTTGGGTGACCGCGCCGTCCAGTTCTATCTCGGGTGCCGAGTTGGTGATCTGCGTGGCGGCTGTCAGGCCGATGGTTTGCGTTGCCTGCATAACGATGATCGGGGCTGCGAAACTCATCGTGCCCGTAGCTGTTATGGCCATATTTCCCCCGGACGTCGAAACGCTCCCGTTAGCACCAGACAGATTGATGTCATCGGCGGCCGTAATTGTCGCGTTGCCGTCCGTATGGATAGTCGCGTCGCCAGTCGAGTTAACGGTGGTCGTGCCGGTCACGGTCCCGGTCAGGTTGCCGCTCACGGTCGCAGAGACATTTCCCTCGACGGCCGCATTGACGTTGCCGCCCACCGTCAGGTCGCAGTCCGATGTGACCGTGATGAGCAGCTTCGCCTGCGAGTTGATCGAGACGTTGCCGTCGTTGGTGAACTTGATGAAGGCGCCCGACGCGTGCACCAGCCAGAATTCACCGCTCTCTACCGCGAGCGGCAGATGCGAGGTGTCATACACGCGCCCGATGATCTGCCCGGAGCCCGGATCGCCCTCGACGTGCGAAACAAACACCTGATCACCAGCGGACGGCGGGCAGTAGACGCCCCAGCCCGGCCCTGACCAGATGGTCTGAACGGGAAGCCATCCGCTCAAGCCGGTTTCGCCCTCGGCCGGGTAAGCTCCTTCCGGCATGATCTGGACGATGCACGCGTACTTGACGGGGTCGTAGCTGGTCACGATACCCATGCGTGAATTGGCGATGAGCTGCGCCTGCCGCGCGGCCTGCGCACGCATATTGTTCTGGAGTATCTCCATACCTCAGACTTCCGGATTAGGTTCGGGCGGAATGTTTTTGCCCGTGACAGTCATATCGAAGCCACCCTCGAAATCGAAGGTTCGCGCGATCTGCTGGATGTAATAAGCCTGATCGAAGGACGTCTGCGTGCCCTGGATGACGGCCTTTTTGTGTGTCGTCAGTAGCTCGTCGCCCTGCATCGTCGCGTCAAACTCGCGCTCGAATCTGCTGATATCCGCCAGCGTCTGGTTGGCAAGAATCTGCGCCTGCTCCTGCGTCAGGTTCGGCCTGGGAATGATGTACGACAGCGTATTACTGGCGGCTCTCGATGCCGATGAGTTTGCGGTTTTCGTGCCGGAGCGCGTCGCGGTTGCCTTGATGGCTTTTCCGCTTCCCACGTGATGACTCAGCACCGTCACCGTGATGTCTTTGGCCAGTGTCAGCGAGCGGTGCAGTTTGAGGCGCGTCGCGTTCGATTGAATGATGCCGTCCGTCTGCTGCACCGTGATCACGAGCGGATTCGCGTCGTTGTCGGCCTGCGGCGGCCCGAAATACAGCGTGGTTCCGCTCACGTAGCAGTCGAAACCTTCCTGCTGCGCGAGGAAAACGAGCAGATCCCATGTCGGAATATCGCGGGTGATGCTGGCGTACGACTCGTTGTAGTACTGCCCGACCGGCGTCGTGGTGGGCGTCACGTCCGGCGTCAGGCCGAACTGCTGCGCGATCGTGGTTGCAATCCAACTGGACACGTGGTCCGGCCATTTGTTCGTCGTCTTCGTGTCGATCAGTTGCCCCGAGAGGTCGCGACCCGTGATGATCAGCGAGTCCTGACTGAGCGGATCGATACCCACATCGTCGACCACACCGAGAATGATCGATGTCGGGTTACCGGCTGCGGCGCTAACGTCGTCGCCGGTGGCGAGCGAACCATACAGGATCTCGACTTGCACATTCGCCGCATCGGCCCAGTACGACATGCCGTAGCCTTGCGGCTGCCCCCAAGCCTCGAGCGTCACGCTCCACGTGTCCGCCGCGAAGTGCGATTTGCTGGTGACGCTCGCCTTCAGGAAGCTGATCGGTGTGCCATTGACCTTGACGATTCCGCGCGGCCGGCGCGCTGATGAGGTGCGAAGCGTCATTGCGATGCCAGAATGCCGTCGTTAGCCTGCGGGGCGTTATAGGCTGGAATGTCCAGTGTCGAATCCGTCACGATCAGCGGGTCGGTCAGGCCATTCGCGCGCGCGATCAGCGTCCATGCCGTCGCGTCGCCGTAATACTGCGCGGCGAGCCGGTACAGGTCGTCGCCAGGCGAGACCGTGACTGATGTGATTGCCATTAGCTGCCCAGTTGGCCGATGTTGATGGACATGCGCCCGAGGGTGTTCGAGCAATCGACGCTTGCCGCCATCGCACCTGACAGGCCCGCGAGGTTTTGCAGGGACGCGATCATGTCCTGTGGAGGCGTTCCGCTGGCAAAGAGTGCGGGGTTGCCGGCCGCAGTCAGCGTCGTGTCGAGCGTAGTCTGCAGGGACTGTGAAGCGGCGAGCGCCGTTTGCACCTGACCGCCAATGCTCGCCTGAACATCGACAGTGGCGTTCGATATGGACGTGACTGAACTGAGCGCGCTCGTGACGCTGCCCACGGCACTCGAAAGCGCGGCCGCGGCGCTGGAAAGCGAACTCTGCACGGCACCGGTTACCGCCCCGGTGAGGTATGGTGTCAGCGTCGCGACCGAATCGCTGATCGAACCCGTATCCGACGCCGCGGTGAGCGCATCCGAATTCGTCTGGCTGTCAACGTCCGGCGCATCGCTTTGCAGCGGCTGCGTCTCGTCCTGCACGACGGCCAGCGTGATCGTGTAGGGGATCTCCCAGACATGCCGGAAATCCCATTTGAACTCGGCGACAACGACCAGGTACTGATAGGCGCCCCACGTCACGACGACCTGATTGCCCTGCTTGCGCATGACGTCAAGCTGCATGCACCGGTCCTGCGCGTTGCCATCGAGGAACGTGCCCGACCAGGTGATGTCGTCGTCGTCCGGCCCCAGCGTGTCGATGGTGCGCGCGCCGCCCGGGTACTTGTGCTTGAACAGCGCCTGCGCGCCGCCCGCCTTGATGCTTTCCGGGATCTCGAAGTGCTGGAAAGCAACCGAGTCCAGATAGAGGGTGAAGTCGCTCATGAGGAGCCGTAGTCAGGACGAAGCGGTGAGAGGCGCGTGTCGAAGCCGCTAGGCCCGGTTGAGGGGCGCGACGCTTCGCGGTTCAGGTGATCCATCATGAAACTGCCGACGACCTGGCCATCCAGATAGACCTTCAGGCCGCTCAGCTTGTCGGCAAGCATCGAGGCAAGTTGCGCATTCGAGCTCCGGTCGCTTTGCGCAAGCCCGCTCCCGCGCGATGCGTCGGGAATGGCTGATGCGACCGGGCTCGCGGCGCCGGGCGTCGTTGGCTTGTCGACCCCACCGAGCCACGTGGGCAGATGCGACCGGACCACATTGACCAGATTCGAGATCCAGTTGGAGACGGCTGACGTGATGCTCGATAGCCAACCGGTGACAGTGGAAAGGATGCCGCTCCAGCTGATGCCAGCAACGGCCGCGCCGAGTGCCACGATGCCGGCTGAAATTGCCGCTATTGCCGCCACCGCAGCGCCGCCACCTAAAGCTGCAATTGCGCCGACCGCCGCCGCAATAGTCCCCACCACAACCAGAATCGACCCAAACACAACAGCAAACCCCGCGACGGCGGCGGTCGCCATCACGATGGCCTTGGTGGCGTCCGGGTGATTCGTCGCGAATTCCGCAATCGCAGTGAACAACCTGGTGATGCTCTGCATCATCGGGATAACCATCGGCATTGCGACCAGACCGATGGCGGTCATCATACTGGTCTTCTGGGCGTCGTAGGCTCGTTTCAGCGTATCCGGGTCTTGCTGAACAAGTTCCGCGTACCCGCTGCCGGCGTTCGACGCGCGCTTCTGCATTTCAATGTCGCGCCGGATCTGCTGCTGCTGGGTGACCATCAGCCCCGCTTCGCGCTGCGTGGTCTGCCGCCCAAACAGCCGAATGATGTTGTCCGAGATCTGCGTGTTATTGAGTCCCGCCTTTTGCAGTTGGGGGATAAAGACGTTCTCCAGCCAGTCGAGCGCGCCGCCTTGACCCCTGAATACATCTTCGCCCTTGACCGCGCCGGGCTCGAGACGAACGCCTGTGCGCGTCGCAGTAACCTTGTGCGGATCGATGAGGCCGTATTTTTCCCAGTCGGCAATCACGCGTTGCGGCATCACGCCGCCGACGATTTGCTGATTCATCGAGGTCAGCGCAGTACCGGCGCGGTTGCCGCCCATTTCCATGATGAGCGGCGCGTTCTGACTGATGACCTTCGTCGGGTCCATGTTCTTCACGACCGCGCTGGCCTGTTGCGCGAACCCGAGCAACTGGGCTGGCGTGAGCCTGCCGTGGCTCATGATCGTGGCCTGCGTGATCGCGTCAAGCATCTTGGCCGCGCGCTCGGGATCCTGCTGGTGGGTCTGCGGATTAACCGTGCCACCCAACATTTCCACGGCGCGCATCGTCGTGTACGCGAGGCCTTCCGGGGCCTTGCCGCCGTTGACCGATGCCATTACCGCGCTCAGGTGAGCGATCTGCGGCAGGAAGCGGACGGCCTCGCTGATGCCCATATTCACGTCCGGCAGCACCGAACGTAGTTCCCCGATCATCTGCAGGTTGGACGTCGCGGTGGTCGTTGTGACCTCGCGCGACGTTTTCCATGCAGCGGTTGTCGCCTCTGCAACATCCTTTGCGGACATGCCGGCGACTCTCATCAGTTCGAGCTGATGCGTGTATTCGGATGCGTCTTTCGTGGCCTCAGCGAGTACGCCGCCAACCTCCATCCCGAAGTTGCGGATCATGCCGCCAGCGTACATTGCGGCCATCCCATTTATGGCCCAATTACCGCCGCCCGCTCCGCCTGCGCCGGCACCACCAGCACCACCGGGAGCACCTGGCGTGCCACCACCCGCACCGCCGCCGCCAGCACCGCCAGGCGGAGTGCCGCCGGGCACGCCACCATGAGGAACAATGCCCGGGCCACCCGACCCGCCATTGCCACCCTGACCAGGGAGAAAACCGACGTTCTGGCCGCCACCCGAACCACCGCCCGAGCCGCTACCTGCGCCAGGCAGACCCGGGACGAAGCCAGCGCTTCGCCCACCTTCCGCGCCACCGTTAGGAGGCACCCAGTACGGATCAGTGGTGGAGTGGCCACCGATATCGATCATGCGCCGCGGCGCGCTCTCGATGTTGCCCTCGTCGTCAATGCGGCGGGGCTGCTGCGGCAGGAGCACGCCGCTGGTCGGCACGAGACCGCCAACGTTAGGCGCGCGAATAGGCTGCACGGATTGCCGGCTCAGCGCCGACAGTTCCTGATTCAGGTTGCTTGCCGCAGCTGCCGCTCTTGTCGCGTCAGCAGTGAAGTCAGAAAACGCCTTGCCCTGCGTCTCCGCGAACTTGCCAGCGCTGGTAGACGACTTCTCGAAGACGGTGCCCAGCTTGCTGAGATTCTTCGTCAGATTCGTCATTTCGGCGTTGACCTGCCGGCCGATCGAGGCGATCTTTTCCAGGACGGCGGTGAGCTCGTCCTTGACGGTGAGCGTCGAGGCAATGCTGTAGTTGACGGTCATTTTTAAACTGCCTTTCGGAACACGTATTCAACCGTTTCGCCCAACAGATCGCGGCCCATCTGCTCGCTTTCGAACATCGCCGGCCCGATCGCGGGACGCGGCGGGATCTTTTCGGTGCCCATCTCTTGCCAGTACGCGATATCGGATTCGGAGCCCACCGTTAGCGTTTGCTCGTGTCCGCTCTTCTCTACCGAGTGCCCGATACCCTCGCGCAAATCACCTTTGAGGAGCAACGCGGAGTTGACGTCAGCATCCGGCGCCGCATCTCCGCGCTCGATCGTCCTGAAGTGCTCCACCTGAGTGTCGTACGCGAGGTCCTCCCACGCATTGAACTCGCCGGAGGCGTCCTGGATGTGGCCGATCTTTTCCTTGGCGACCTGCTCGACGTGCTTGCCGATCTTCTCGAGGGTCTTGGCCGTTTCCTTCGGCATCGCCTTCGCCACGCGCTCGAGGTGTTTCGCCAGATCGCCGAAGGAATTGAAATCAGGCATCACTTATCCCACTTGCGCTTCACCCAGTTGTACTGGCCGCCGTTGAGTTCGCCCACCATCACGCAAAAAGCCAGCCGCTCCGCTCGATCTAGGCCCAATGCAAAGTCCGGATCGAAGCCGTTCATCATGAGCATCGTCAGCTCACGCAACTCGGCGGAGCCAGCTAGTTTTTTGCGTGTTCGACTTCCTTCGCCGGGGTCGTTGTGCCGTTCAACTCGGCAACTCCCTCGCTCACAGCGGCAAGGCCATCGTCATCAAGCTGGCTGATGAGCGCCTCGATCGCGCGCGGCGTCATCGGAAACTCTTCGGGCTCACCGTTGATCGACGCGACAGACGCCGCGAGGATCACGTAACCGAAATAGGTAGGATTGGCAGCCCCGTCAGCACCTGCGATCTTCGACAGACGCATCTTTTCGAGCGCGTTGAGGCGCCGCACGACAATCTTCCGGCCGCTCTTGTCGGTCACTTCGACCTGATTCTTTGCCGCAGCGACGGCTTGCTTGGGCGCATCGCCGGCTTGGGCCGCGCCAGTGCGCACGTTTTTGAGTTTCGGTTCTGTCATGTCAATTCCTGTCAATTACTGACGATTCCTGTCCGTATTGGACGTAAAAGAGGGTGTCAGGCGTGGCTATGTGCGCCCCGCGTTAAACTGGCGCCGAATTAAGATCTGAAAACAGCGAAGGAGGAGTGTGGTGGCTCTCAGGGAATGTATCGACTGCAGCAGGCAAATCAGCACGGACGCCGCGACCTGTCCAGCATGTGGCGCATATCAGCACCGCAAGGCTGTTCGGAGGGCGTTTTGGGCCTTCATTGGGTTCATCTCGGTGGGCGCGCTCACAGTTTTTGGCTTTCTCATATACGTCCTAATGCACGCATAGAGACGTGCTTACTGCACCTTGATCCGCCGCCCAGACCGCCAACTCACGCGCTCTTCGACCTTCGAATCGCCCTTGCGCGCGCCGATGGTGTCGAACTTGAGCGCACAGCGCGGATAGCGGTACTTCACGACGGTCCCATCGACGTTGGTCGTGGTTTCCGTGATGGAGATGGTGGGCAGCGTATTGCCCGCGTACCGCGCGACTTCCTTGGCGGCAAAGAAGTCATCGAGGATCGAGTCGGCGCGGTCGAAATCTAGCGTGCCCTCCCAACCCTGCTCGATCTCGTCGTAGCGGTTGACGCCGTCGATGGCTGTCGACTTGAGGCTCGCGGTAATCTGCCGAGCCTCGAAGCTGGTTAGGATCGACGACCTCATGATCTGGCCGCTGTTGATGATCGAAATGGTAGTGTCGCTACCTACGTTGAAATCATTGACTGGAGGCATGGCTCAAGCTCCCTGCGATAGGCAATAAAAAAGCCGCCCGAGGCGGCTTGATCTGCGTTGCGGTGGATTACGAAGCGTTGGTGGTCGTGGTGGTCGGCGGAATGACGACGGTGGCGCCGGTCTGCATGTTCACGAGGAACACCGAGGCGATACCGAAGTACTGGATATTCACCTGCGCGACGACCTCGCCGAGTGCGGTCTGGCTTTGCGGATTTTGCGAAGCGGTCGGCCCGAAGATGATCTGGTAAGCCTGGATCACATTGTCTTCGGCCAGGTTCTCAGCCCAGTCGAGCAGCATGTCGTAGCCGTCGGTCCAGAAGTCGGTCGTGATGTCCTGGCCGATCAGCGTGCCAACACCCGTTGGGCCGCCCACGCTGCGCGCGAGGAAGTTGGTCAGCACCGGCCAGTTGTCCGTGTTGCGCGTGGCGTCCGACGACGACGTGCGGCCGATCAGGCTGCCGAAGTACGAGCCGCCCGGGCACGGCGTGCCGATCACGTCGATGCTGTTCGACATCAGGATGCCCAGCTCGTCACTGGCGTACGGGATTCCCGTTTGGCTGCGCTGCGTTGAAACGATGCCGTAGGTCGCGTCGTTCAGGGTCGATTGCTGCGGCTGCAGGGTCGATTGCAGGGCCGCCTCGAATGTCGCCGGCGAGATGAGGCGCAGCTGGCCGTTGTAGTTGTCCATCCAGTAGGCCCAGTCACCGAGCCACCGGCGATACCACACGTTGTTCGTGCCGACTGCCTGCTTGTTCGTCGCGCCTTCCGCCGCTGTTTCTCCCGGTTCACCCGCACCGTGGACAAGAATGCCCTCGGATTGCCCGAGCGCGATCAGGTTGGCTTCCTGGGTGTTGTCGCACAGGTCGGCCACGACACCCACTGCGGCGCCGCTGTTGCGCCACGTGTAGATGCCCGTGCGAGCGCCTGCGGTATCGACGCCCACCAGCACGGAAGACGTGACCGTCGTCGCGCCGTCGGTGCCGCCGCTGAACGTGCCGTTGCTGACGGTCGGCGTCACCGTGCTCGAACCGGCTGTTGCCACGAAGAATTGCGACTTCGGGCGCAGGATCGAATTGCCGTTGTTGACTGCATTGACGGCGTTCGTCCAGAACGCGGCACCGGTCCCGCCGATGTTGTCGTAGACCTCGGACTGGAAGCCGCCGACCTGCAGCGTCAATTTCCACGTCGGCGTGCTGGGCGTCGAGCTCGAGCCCGGAGTGATGTTCCACGTGGCGCCGTTGCCGGTCGTGCCGGTGTACTTGTTGGCCAGCGACATGCCAGTCGTGGCTGCGGTGCCCCCCGACAGGGTTGCGCCGGAGACCGTTTCGACGGTGCCCGTCTTCGCCAGCGTCAGCGAGTTACCGGCGGTGCCCGTCGCTGCCGCGGCGAGATTCAGTTGCGTCGCGCTGGCCGAATACGTGAACTTGACCAGGTTGGTGTCTTCGGAAGCCGACAGGAACGCAACCGCAGCGGCAAGCGTCGCCTGAAGCGTGCCGCCGATCAGGACTTGGTTGCCGGTCGTCAGCGCCGAGACGAACGTCACCGCAGTGCCCCCCAGCGTGATGGTGTCGCCGGGGCTTGGCTGGCCGGAGAATGCAATGGAGCCGGTTGCCGCCGTCGCGGAGACCGGAACCGAGCTGGTTGCCGCCGTATCGGTGCCATCGGTCACGCGGGTGAGCAGCAGGCTACCGGCACCTGCTGCCTGTTGCGCCTGCAGTGCGACCGACGCGTGCGTGACCAGATCGCTATTGCGCACGACCGGGTTGCCGAACAGCGAGAGCGAGTTCGCGCTAGTAGGCGTCGCCTGATTCACTGGCCCGAACGACGCGACGCCGGCGATGGCCATGAGGCCCGTTTGCGCCGGCGTGATGAGTCCCTGGCCCGGCGGCTGGATGTTGATGTACGCCCCGGGCACTGAGAGCGTTGCGGCGTTGAACGCGCCAGTGAAGCTGTATTGTGTACTCACGATTCAGGTCCTCTGCGAGGCGGCAATAAAAAAGCCACCCGAAAAAGGTGGCTGGTGATGTGGCGCGGAGCGTCGTTAGAAGTTGAAGGTGATGCTGGGTGAGCCGCTCTGCTCGGCGCCCGGGTCGACAGCCGAACCGCCATACGCGTTGACGGTCCAGACGATCGCCTGCGGCACCGTCGCGCTCACGGTCGTTGCGTACTCGACCTCGTAGAAAAGGTCGTGGCAGTAAAGGAGCGACTTTTGCGTGATATCAATCGGCGCGTCGTCCTGATAACGGATCCGGGCACCGTAGCCATCCGGCATCGTGATGAAGTGCATGGGCGCGAAGCCCGGCAATATCGCGTCGACGATCTGCGCGCGAGACGTCGGGCTTGCGCACCACACGCGGACCTGAAACCGCTTCCTCTGACGCGACCATTCGGCGGCCACGTTCGATACAGAGCCCGCGCGCGCGACGATGGTCCGCGCGTTCAGAATGCTGATGACGGCGCCCGACGACGTGCACGGCCGGTCGACCACGATCAGCGCGGCCAGCGCCGCGGCGATGCTTGCCAGGGTGTCAGTGGCCTGCACGCCGTACACATACGCAACGTTGTCGACGATGATCGCGACGTTCTGCGGCGTCGAGACCGTGCCTGAGAGCGTCGCCGTGATGCCGGAGACCGCCCAGCTGAGCGTGACCGGCGTCGTGCCGATGCGATGGTTCCGCGTCGGGTACCGGGTTGTGTTCTGGCCGCCTGGCAGGCAGTAGACGGAGACTATGCTCGTCGTCGAGTCGACGCCGTTTTCGAGTTGCTCCGCTATCGGCCAGCCCGCTACGCACGAAACGAGTCCGCCGGTAACCGATGGCTCAGATGTGCCACTCGGATAGACGAACGCGGCCACCTGCTCGGCGATCACGTTCATCACATCAAGGGAACTCGCCATTACACCTCCAGCCGCTCGGCAAGGAGGGCGTATCCGAGCGAATTCCAGTAGGGCGCCAGCACCTGATACCGGACATTCAGGTCATCCGTGATCACGTCCCACGTCTCGATCGTGCCGAGCGCAGCCTTGCTCCGTGGAATCAGGATCGTCCATTGCGACTTCGCCGACGTGTCACCGGGCAACCCCGTATCGGGTCGGCCACGATCCTTCTTTAACTGGATCGACGCGGGCAAATCTGAGGCGATCGGCGTTTCCTGCGATGGCGACAGTCCGCTATAGGACGGGTTGTAACCGGCCTGTACGGCGTTGTTCGGCCGCGTGATCGCAATCGTGCGGGGATAGAGAAAACTCATATCGGCGCCACGTTGCGGTAAGGCTGCAGGGTTTCGGCCATCAGGTCGTCAAACTTGACCGGCCAGTACGTCTCTTTCGTGTCGCCAGCCGCGCGCGAAGACACGCCGATGCGCTGCAGGTAGGCATAACGTTCCGCGACCAGTTCAATCGCGACCTGCTGGATATCCGCCGGCGTGAAGCTGTAACTGATCAGCACACCTGCGCTGGCGTCCGCTGCGGCGAACACATAGTTGCCATCGACGTCTGTCGGCGCGACGTATTGACCTTGCGCTGGCGTGCCGGTGACCTTCGCCAGTGGCGCGCCGTTCGCATAGGTCACACCTGCATCCGCCGCGAACTGCTGGTTGAGCGACGTTGTCGGGATCTGGTACTGCGCCGCGCTCGGGACCGTCTGCGCTTCGCCAGTGACCAGATAGCCTGCCGTGTACACGTGCGTGATGTTCTGCGCACCGCGGCGCAGATAGCCACTCACGAATGACAGGATCGACGGTGCACCCGGCAGTTCCCCGTCCCATGTCGCAACGCGCCAGCCGTATTGCGCAGGCGGAGGCGACGCCGGAACAGGGGTGCTCTCGATCGTCAGCGACGTGTACGACGTGACGGGCCATTGGCGCAGCATCATGGAGCTTTGGCCGGTACCGTCGCGCACCTCGGTGTATGTCTTTGAGACGAGAGATGCCCGGTTGAGATACCCGAGCACCGCGCGGCTCGCCGCTGAAATGAGGCGCCGCACCATCGCCTGGTCTGACGTCTGCACGGCGCTGTCGCCACCCTGCAGATAGGCCGTGACGTTTCCGAGCGTGGTGAGGTCGCCTAGCATGTCAACCCTTCTTCTTTGCCGGCGTGGTGCCGGTAGTGTTTTGCGGCTCCGCAGCCGGATCGAGCGGCTCGACTGGCTCGACCGGATCAACCGGTTCGACGACCGCGACGGGCGCGGTACGCTTGAAGCCCACGGCCAGCAGATGGACGTCGAACTGATCGGGCACGGCGAACACGCCGTTGACTACTTCGAATTCCTGCTGCTGGGTGGACACGCTTGTAGCGCCTTCCGGCGCCTTGAATGTGGACATCTCTGACTCCTTTTGATCGGCGCGCCGTCGCTAAACAGCGCGCCATCTGCATCGTCGGCTTGCCGCTTAGATCGTCGGCGTACCGTTCGGCGTGTTCAGGTTCGTGATGGCCGCGAAACCCGGGGTGAAGTAGTTCGCAAACACTTCATCCACATACACGCCGTACTCGTACCGGCGGCTCTGCAGCGGCCACTGGATCTGGTAGTAGTCCTGCCGCACGCGCGCTTCGAGGATGTTCGCGACACCCGAGAGTTCGTACGGCACGCGGTCCGACCAGAAGATGACCGTGCCAGGCGGGACGAACGGGTGAATGTCGATATCGAGTGTGTTGCCGAAGAACTTGTTCAGGTACGACGTCACGCGACGGCCCGCGACGATGCGGCCGGTCTGCGCTTCGGCGTCGAACAGGATCTTGAACTGCGACGCAGCGCCTTCGCCGAAGAACGAGCCCATGAAGGCCGAGATATCGCGCGAGGACATCAGGATGCGGCTGTAGCCGACCTTGTACTGGTCGTACGCCGCTTCGAGAATCGCGTCGAACTCGGCGATGTTCGTGCCGCTGATCGTCAGGCCCGTGTTGCCGGTGGGCGAGTAGTAGATCAGCGAGCCGCCGTTCGACACGCTGACGTTGTTCGGCAACGTCGGATTCGTGCCCATGCTGGTGCTGTACGCCGTGCCGTACGGATTGCCGTAGATCTGGCTCAGGATGCCGTCGGGCAGCAGGGTGTTGGTCGAGTTGTCCTGATAGCTGCCGCCGACCTGCAGGGCCGTGACGGGCTGCGCGGTGCTGGCGGGCACAGAGGCGATGATTGCCTGATTGCCGCGCGTGAGGCCTGCCAGCTTTTCCGTGCCGGTTGCGGTCGACGCGTACCACGCGTAAGCGACAGCGCCGGGCACAATGGCCACACTGGCGGTCACGACCTGACCGGAAGTGACCGCAACGCTGGCTTCTGCCGAAGGTGCGGCCGAACCACCGCCGAACGTGTCGACGCTGCCGTCGGCGTTGTTCTTGGTGATCTGTGCCGGCACGCCGCCAGTCTGCGTCGTGCTGTTGTACGGCGTGGTTTGCAGGAAGCCGAAGCCTGAAAGCGCAACGGCGCGCACATACAGATTGCCGGTCGGGATCGTGCCGGTCGTGCCGCTGGCAACCAGCGTCGGCGTCGGCGTCGTGCCCAGTGCCGTGTTGGCGTTGCCCAGCAGCAGGGTCTGTTCTTCGCCGATCATGGTCGAGCGCAGGGTCGACTGGACCGCGATGCCGAGCGCTTCCGGCTCCAGGTTCTTCGAACCCAGGCGCGCTTCGAACGTGGCGCTCGATTCCAGGCCGAGCGTCTTGTACGTCGCCATCTGGTCCTGTTCGGACACCGCGATGCGCGCGCCGCGGTTACCTTCGGAAACGCCGAGCGCGACGTTATTCACGTTCACGCCGGTGATGCGCTTCCAGTGGAATGCATTGCCGCCGTCAGCGGGCGTGCGCGGCAGGCGCGAGATCAGCGGAATCAGTTCCTTGAACGGGTAGAGCATCTGCACCACAGGGCGCAGGTCGTACCAGAGCAGGTTGGTTGCGTTCGAGATCGTGTCGGCCTTGGCCAGGTGGCCAAGCTTGTCACCAAGACCCTTCATGAACTCATCGTTCTTCAACAATGCGTTCAGGAAGTCGTTCTGCGTCATACCCATGATTTTTTTGCTCCGTGTGGCAATGCCTCACCGGAGGCCCGGTTTTGGCGAAGAAGACGCCCGCTCGGGGCGCTGGTGATAAAAGCAAAGAGGGCGTCCGAAGACGCCCTCTTGGGAGTTGGAGACCGGACTACCGTTTGGCGCCGGCTTGCCCGTTAAAGCTGGGGTCCAGCAGCGATTTACCGAACATCGCCGGGTTGCCGATCATGTTGCCGATCGCCTTGCCTGCTGCGTTGTTGCGGGAGTCTTCGTCGTTCGGATCGAAGTTGACGCCCTTCATCAGCGCGGCGGTCTTGTCGTCGACCGTTTCGCCGAAGGCCGGGAATGCGCCCTTGCTGACGAAGCGCGACGGCTGCGCGGTGGTGGCGGGCATCTTTTCCAGCGCCTCGACCTTGCCGCGCAGGTATGCGGCGTCGGTCAGCGCCTTGATCAGCTCGTCGTTCGAGCCCGCGGCCTTGCCGGCGTAGGGCTGCGTGGCGTCGTAGTCAGGCACGAAACCCTCAGTCAGACGCGCGAGGTCGAGGTCGGTGAATTCGCCTTCCGGTACCTTCGTGCCGGGTGCCGGGCTATTGGCTTGCGTGCCGCCACCCTGGCCGCCATGATCGGCAGCATTGCCGCCCGCCGAATGTGCGCGCTCGAGCGCGCTGTGCGCGAGTTCGTGGTGATCAGCCATTTCAGTCAGGTGACCGTGCGCCTTGGCGATGAGCTTCGCGGCCGTGCCGTGATCGAACTCGCTCTTGCCGTCAGCCTTCGCGGCCTTGTGGTGCTCGACGTGCAGGCCCGCGAGCTTCGCCATTGCGGACATGCAGTCCTTCTGGCAGCCCATCGCTTTCGCGAGGTGGCCCTTGGCCTTTTCGATATTCGCCTTGCCGCTGGCGCGCTTCTGCAGTTCTTCTTCGGGGGTCATCTTTGATGCTCCGTTAAGGGTTAGACCATAGAGTTGAGCGAAGACAATGTCGTCCGCGTCGGTCAACGCGGTGGCTTCAGCGCCCTCGTGCTCCGCAATCTGGCCCATTACGGAGGCCAGCTTCGAGGCGACGTCACCAAGGTCTCTAGCAATGGCGTCGTCCCCTGCATCGTTTTCGACCTGCCCCTCGCGGAGGCGGTCACGTTGTGCGTCACGGATGCCTTCGAACGCACTGGCAAGCGGGTAGAGCAGGCGCAGCGACTTTTCCAGCTCGTCGTGTGCGGCCTTCGTGCTGCTGCCCCAGTCTTCGGGTAGCAGGTGGGTCAGGTCGAGCGATTTGGCGCGCGCCTCGATGTGCGCCTTGGCTTCTCCCTTATCCTTGGCGCGGCCGTAGGCATCGATCGCGTTCTTCAGATCCCCTTCGCTTTCGATTGGGAATGAACCGTCAGGCAGCGCGGCACCCGTCGATGCATCGTGCTGGCGCTCCGCACTCGAGAACTCGCGCTTTTCAACGTCAGGCGCCGGACGGCTAAAACCATCGCGCGCATAGTCGTCGGCGCTCTTGCCGAACAGCTTGCGCAGCAGCTTGCCGAGCAGGCCGATTTCCTGTTCGTCGATCGTCACGGCTGGTGCTTTAGGCGTCACCTCGGCGGGCGCCTGCGTCTTGAACAGGCGGTCTTCAGTGATGCCGTTGGCCTTGATCACCGTGAAATGCGCAGTGGGCACGCACGGGTTATCAACAAGGCTGACTTCGGACGGCACGGCGGTAAAGCGCGTGAATTTCGGCTGCGTCGGGTCGTCCCAGCGCTTCTTGTACTGGCCGCCGACAGAGAATCCGGTGTACACGCCTTCCTTGACCTTCTGCCACTCCTCGTCGTCGATGATCTTCGCGCACGTTTCAATGCGCCGGTCAGCGTCAATGAACTGCAGGTCGATCATCTTGCCGGCCGCTTTCGGTCCGTGCATCACGCGGATGTTGCCGAGGCTCTTGCCGTCGGTGGCCTTCGAGATCTCGTCGGACCACTGCTGGAAATACGGCTTCGACGACGCGTAATCGAGGATCTCATCGTCCTTGTCAGGGACTTCCTCAGTCACCACGCCATAGACAAGCCGGTTCTCTTCGTCGATCTTGCGGATCGGAACGAAGACGTTGATCGTGTCACTCATTGGATTTACCTTGCGGTTTGCCGGCGGGTTCCGGTGGGTTGGCTGCCTGATCGGCCAGCGCCTCGCCGGTGGCGATCGAGTCCTCGAGGCGGAACACGCCCTTGCTCGTGGTCACGGTCAGGTCGTCGCCGCCATTCATCGGCGGCAGATTGTCTTCCTTGCGTGCCTCGTTACGGGTCATCAGGCCAGCGTCGACCTTCATCACGTGCGTCTCAGCCTGCAGCTTCGGATCGACCTGTCGCGCGCTCTTGATCGCGAACTCCATGTCGTCATAGCCGAAACGATCCTGGATGATCTCGTTCATCACCTCTTCGGTGAACCACTGATTCAGCGGCTGCAACGCAACTTCCTCGGAAGCCTCGTCGGCGGTCTCCGCGGTCGAGCGGTTCATCATGCGAATGAACGGCTCAGGCGACTCCGAGAACGCGAAGCAGCAGATACGCGCGACCCATTCGTCGATCTCGCACTTCAACGACTCGCCGTTGGCATTCTTGATGTCGTACGGCTTCATGCCGCCCGGCACAAAGCGCACCTTCGATTTGTCGTGCTGGTTGCCGGCGAGCAGGGCGTCGAAGAACCCCTGAAAGTTGGCGATCTGCTGCGGCGTCCATGCTTCGGGCACACCGATGATCGTCTCCGGCATCGACCCTTCGGTGTAGAAGTTGTTCTGGTACACCGTGCGCCGGATGCCCAGCAGAATCTCTTGCTGGACCTGCTCCACCGGCGAATAGCCGTAGATCGGCATCTGCGGGCGCGGGCGCATCGGCGCGTAGATCATCTCGCGCTCGTTGAGGTTGACCATAGGCAACCCCTTAACGCGCTGCTGAAACGCGGGCTGCGGGTAGTCCGGCCGGCGCCCCAGATCGTCGATCAGCGGGAAGATGCTGTCGCCCTGGAGAATCTCGGCACGCAGCGGCTTACCGCCGCGGGTCTGCGGCAGGAAGATAGACGGCGCGTCGATCACCAGCAGGTCCTCGAGCAGCAGACGCGCCCACTTGCTGAAACGGTTTTTCCCGTCCGGCTTGCGGAAGAACTTGTTCAACTCGTCGATGCGCGGGTCGTGCACACCTTCCTTGCCGATTAGGCGAATCTCCCACGGCTGGCGCAGGAACCGATCCTTGCGGCGCTCGATGAGCCCGCGCAGGATGCCCCACGTCGACATCGCCTGAAGCGCACCGAATAGCTGGATGCGGGCCGGGACGTACTGGAGGTTATAGCCAACCTCGTAGTCGAATTCCCTGGGACTATCGACGTATGGCGGCCCGAATGGCGTGATCGGCTGGAACGGGCTGAACCAGTTGAGATTGATGTCGACATCATTAATCTCATTGGGCGGCTGGATCGGGCGCAGGTTTGCATACTGCGATCGCGATTCAGTGGCCACCGGGATCGAACCGGGCGCACCGACGCGTCCCGGCTGACCAAAATTGGCGTTCACTGGACCTGACAGTGAGCCAGGCGTCACTGCCGGGCCCTTCGTCAGGTTGCGATGTTTGCTCTTGCGCATGGATGTCCTATCTGCATTCGGGGTGCCACGCGCTCACGCCGTCGCTTATCTTGGTATCACCGAGCGGGTGCCCGCAACGCGCGCACATCAGCGAGACTCCGGTGTATCGGTTCGTGGTGCTCAGATACGCGTCGAGCGCTTCGTTCGGCTCGGGCTCTTCAGCCGCAGGTTTGTGCCACGGCAGCGCGGGCGCCTTCGGTGCGTCCGGCGACTTCTGCGCGCGTTGCTCCATCAGCTTCGCGTAATGGCGCGTCATTGCCTCGCCGCTGTAGCCGGTGCTGAGCATGCGGTGCGCACCGGCCAGGCTGTCCGCGTCGTCGTCGTGCGCGGCTTCGGGGAAGGCTTCGAGCGACGAGAACCACACGTCATTCCACGTCCCGCGCAGCACCTTCACGTTGCCGGCCTTCGCCTGAGCGCTGACAGGACCAAAGCGCACCACCTTGTCGCCCGTCTCGCGCTCCGACCAGCTGTCGTAACCGTCGAGCAGCTTCGCGGTGTGTTGCGCCTGAAACTTGCCGGCCTGCCCGGGATCCTGCGCACTGCCTACGCGCACGGATGAGCCGTCAGCCGACGCGGTGTTCTTGAGGGCTTTCTCGACCTCGAACGGGCCAACACGCATGCGCTCAACGTGCATCACGTAATAGATGCCGTGCTCGGCGTCATAGCCCAGCTTCGTGCCAACGGTCCAGTCCGGGTCGTTGTGCTCCTTCTTCTCCGTGGCCGCCCGGTCCCAGTAGCGCACGACAGAGAGCCCCGCAGGCACCGCGTCGACCACTTCGCACCATGAGCGCTGGAAGTACATGCCGGCAGCGGGCCGGATCTTCCAGTTGCCGCCGAGCAGGCGTTCGCGCTCGACGGTAGGCAACGACAGCAGGTTAGCGAGATAGCTGGGGTCCGCATGCATCAGCGCGCGGTTATCGGTCAGCTTCGAGGGAATGAACGTAACCGACTTGATCAGGTCGCTCAGTTCCGTGCCTTCCGGCAACTCATCCATCTGCGGCAGATGGTGGGTTAGCTCATCGGCCGTGTCCGCCCAGATCAGCGCATCGTTCACGCGCACGAAATAGCGCAGCGCGCCGGAGCGCTCGGGGATCGGCAGACCCGTGTCCTGGTCAATCCACCACGCAATGAACTCGGCGACCCAGCTATCCGCGTCCGGGTTGCATGTCGCGCGAATGTACGGCTTGACGCCGCTCATCGAGCGGTTGCGCGACAGCATGTAGAAGAACTGCGCGCGCGTGAAGTGCGTCAGTTCATCGAACGCGATCAGCGGGATCTGCGACCCCTGCCAATCGAGAACCGTGTCCTCATTCGTCAGGTGCGCGAACCGCACGCGTGCGCCAGCTTTGAATGTCCACTGAAGCGGGTTCTTTACCGAGTCGGTGCCGCGTATGGCTCGGTACAGCTTCCCGGCCTCATCCCACAAGCCGCCCGGGTTCGTTACCTGCGTCAGGTTGCGCCGGAAGATAACCGCGTCAAAGTCGCCGTTGCCTATGTGACGAAGCGGCTCGAGCAGGATCGACCAGGTTTTCCCGCCGCCGGCACTACCCCCATAGATGGCGATATCCGCGGGCGTTGATAGGAAGGCTGTCTGAGGCCCAGCTTGCGGCCTGATAGCCATTTATCCGCGTCCGTTGTTCGGTAACTCATAGATGGCGACGCCGGAGCCCGTATCAGGATCCGCGCCGCGGCGATTGAGCTCGTCAACCGTGTCTTTGTTCGCGCGCAGCAGATTTAGTCCGATCTCGCTCGATGTGTTCGCCATCTTCTGGAGCGTCACAGCGAGGCCTAACTCGGCCATGCTCGCCATCGGATTCACATCGTCAACCTTCTCGAGCTGCTGGTTGGCGAGGATCGAGAGGCGATGCGAAGAAGCTGCGCTGTGTTCAGCCGCCGATGCGAGATGCTCGCTGATGTTGGTCAGCTTGCGAGCCAGATCATTCACGATCTGCTGGCGCGATATCGGAAGTTCGGCGATCTTTTCGGAAATATCCTTGACTCGCTTATCGGCCTCAACTTTCTCGCGAGCCAGATCCGATAAGGGTTTCTCTGCTTTCGGCCGTTCGGATCTATTCGGATATATTTTCTTCCGAATCGTGCCTTCATTAACTCCGAACTCTTTTGCGAGGGAGTTGATTGACTCACCATCGACCAGATGTCGCCGTTCAATCTCAGCCCATTGTTCGGGCGTCAAAACTGATTTGCGGCCCATGATCCATCTCTACAGTGCGTCCGCCAACCGCTGCTTCAGCAGATAGCCTTCGAGCGGCCAAACCTTCGCGCGGGCATTCTCACGCGCGATCTTGCGGCCGATCTCGGCGTTGAAGTTCTCAGGCGACGCGCACGCGCTCTCGCCGGTCACGGTGAAGCCGTTGCGCAGCGTGAGGACGCAGAACGTCAGAAGGCCGTGAGCCTGCATGGCGACTAGCGGGCGCTCTTGGGGCGAGACATCCTGACCGATCGACGCCTCATATGCCGTGAAGTACAACTCGTCGATGATTAGTGCATCGATGCTGGCGGGTGTGACGCGCGGCGCATTCAGCCCCTTGTCCTGAATCTCTTTCTCAATGGCTGCTTAGCTCATTACAATTACCTTTTGGTTGGAGGTTAAAGGGTTGTGGGCCGCCGCTCAGCGCTTGGGCGCAGCTTTGTCCGGGCCGTTGAATTCCGAGTTGTCGACGACGACCCGCTCTTTCGCCGGGACCATGACGCATCGTTGCGTATCGAACCAGTTCGAGTCGCGGAGTTTTCCGCTCTCGTCGACGCTCGGCACCAACAGAAGTTGATCGCAACCGGTGATGTACTCGACGTGGCCAGTTGCGACGCCTTCGAAGCCCGTCACGGAATCGCGGAAGGTGAAACCCAGTAGAGACTTGCTCATGCGCTTTTACCTTTTGGTTGAGGTTGAATGGTTGCCAGCCGCCCAGCGCCGCTTGAAACCGGCATTGCGCCGGGAAAGGAGGTGGGCTTCCAAAACTGTCGGCTGGCTGCCGCGGTTGTCCGCACTCACGGCTTGCGGGATGAAAGCAATGTTTGTCAACTAAGTTATTTCGCCGGAAATTTCACGACGCCAACTACTTGGAACACGGTTGCCGGTTTTCTTCTAGGATGAATACTCCACACACAAAAGGAGTTGTCATGACCCAGCAAATTCAGGACATCTGGAAACGCTTCGACGATCTAATCGCCAAGGGAGGGAATCTGGACACAAAACTCATCATCGAGGCGCTGAAGCTGCACGCCGAACTGATGAATCTAAGGCTTGGAGGTCTGCCCCACGAGACAGCAGCGATTATGCAACGCCAGAAGCCGTAATAAAAAAGCCCGCGATGGCCGAAGCCATGCGGGCGAATCCAGCGCGAGGATCGCTGGAGGAGACAGGGTGGTTGCGGAAGGGAGGACTTGAACCTCCAACCTCCGGGTTATGAGCCCGGCGCGCTGCCAATTGCGCCACCCCGCAACAGGGAAACTATTTCGCGGACCGCTCTTCGTCGAGTTGCCCCTGATCCATATCGGCGATCGAAATGATGAAGCCGCCCGGCACCAGCGCGTTTGCCTCGATCTTGGCGGCCAGCACGTCACGTGCCCATGCAAGCGCCTTCGTGTTGTGCTGCCGACAGGTGCCAGCGCCAGCGAACTGAAATCCGTCGACCGTGATCTCAACCCCACGCGAGGTGTGATCGATCGTGATTCGGCCGAATTCCTCCAGATCGGAGTAATCGATGTCCGTTGGCTTGAGGATCATTCCGTGCATGCGTCTTTCCAATATGAAGAGAGCCACGCACCCCGACAAGTCGTATGGCGGCAGCCTGTTTGACCCGGTGGGGCGCTCTTCGGGGTGCGTGCCCTCACGTATTGCGCCCAGCAGCCCCAGGTTAATGCCGCTCCGGAACGACCCCTCAGCAGATTAAGCTGAGCGCAATGCGCGAGGGTGCTCCCGCCGTCCGGATCTACTCTGCGCAGCCAACCTGCGCGTGACGGCGAAAGCGGGACATCAGTCGATTGCGCTGTACTTGCGCTCGAATACATCCTTTGGATTCACATAGACGTAGAAATCTTCCTGCGTAACCACATAATCGCCAATGACGGGTTTGTAGCGCGAGAGCATCACGTTGGTCAGATGCTGCGCGGAGAACTGGCCATTGCCCTCATCCAGGCGCACGTCCATCGAATAATCGTCCCGCTCTTCCAACTCGACGATCCGTTTCGCATTGACGCGAACAGGATTAGCTTGATGCGTGAATTTCATAGATCACAACTCCAATAGCCAGTCGGCCCATTCCGTAAGCAGCGTTCCGCAAGCAAGGTGCCAAAGCGCCGCCAGGGCGAGACCGCCTGCGAATGCTTCAGCGATGTCATCCACGGTGGTTACTCGGCCGGCGTCATGTCGAAGTAGTACGACTTTCCAAGCTCGAATTGAGCGAGCGCGACGGGGTTCGTGCACAGCATCTCGAACTGACCGGTCGGTGTAGCTTCCTGAAAGCGTTGATCTTCAGGAATCGACGGATCGTAATCGGCGGTGAATTTCAGCGTCTTCGCGGGTGCCTTAGTCCACGGCCAGTGATGTTCGGTGATATCGCTGAGACGAAACTTTGCTCGGACGGTCATGCTTTCCTCCATCAAAGGGCGTAAACGGAAAAGCCCCGCCGGGTGAGGGCGGGGCTTGGAGACAATTTCGACGTGTATCGAGTAAGGCCGATTTTTACCGGTTTTTCCGGAAAATTCAAGAAAAATCATGCGGTGGCCGCAATTTCCCGTTTGATGAGGCCGATCTCGTCGAGACGCTGCTCGACTATCTCCCAGATCCCGGCGCGGATGCCTTTCTCGTCGGTCTTCTTGTTCCCATCGATCCACCGCCGCACGGATGCGTGATGGTTGCTGACCGTCTTGACGGCGGCGTCGCAATCCTTCGCCACATCCTCAAGCGAGCGTTTCACCCCAAAGACCTTTTCAACGATAGCCCACCGAACGCGATAGTGAGAGAAGCCGTCGCAGTACGCGCGCGAGATTTCGGTCAGGTAGGTGATGGCCGCGTTCCATTCCGGGTTAGGCGTGCGCCCGGAACAGCAGGCCCGGCTACAGTCGCACGGCACATCCGGCAATGCCGCTCCAGCGACGACGACGGCGAGCTGCAGGTCGGACAGTTCCCACAGCTCTCGCCGGATGATGCCCGCCTGCCCGGCGCCGTCCAATCCAACCAGTCCCATTCCTGTGCCGGTTGACTCACCGCGCAATCGCTTTGCCATCGGCGTCTCGCCATACTGTTGCGACGAATAGCAAAGAGCGAACCGCACTGCATCAAAGGCTGATTTAAATTCGATCGCGTCCATTAGTAGTCCTTTCGGGTAGAATATGGGCGCTTTGACTTTTTAGCCGCCTTATTGGCGGCTTCTTTTTCGCTGTACTTCAAACACCGTTCCGACTCATATAGGTCGGTCACTGCCTTTCTCATTGCTTTCCTGCAAACGAATTTCTCAAAGCCCGGCGTGCGGTCCTGATCGTTGAACCGGCAGCCGTGGCAGCATTCGCGCTGCTTGCGTTGCAGGACGATCACCGGGTCATCAGCTGCGGGCCAATTGGCGCTCAAGACACCTCCCAGAGCAGCTTCTGCCCGCGCAGCGTGGCGTCGGTATCAATGCGCGGCCGCGCCGGCGTGTTCCAGTTGCCGCCGCCGCGCTCGCCGATGAGCCGCCAACCGGCACCGCGCAAACTCGCGCCGCCCTCAGCTGGCAGCGTGTACGTGATGAGGCGGCGATAGCCCATTGCGCTTACGGCGCGCCAAGCTGCGCGATACAACATCGAGCACGCGTTCCGGGTGCCGTCGGTGCAGCAACGGTTCACTTCAAGCGTCCATCCGTCGTCATTGCCGCGCGCAACAGGCCTGCCAACGATTGCCACACCACAGATCACCGGATCGTCGACCTCAGGCGCGTAGTAGCGCGCGGCCGCGATGCTGAACTTGTGTCCGACGACCGGCGCGTGATGGCGGTGGTGCTCGGCTACAAAGGCATTCGCCTCGGCGAGGCTGATCGGGACGATTTGCAAGCTCATTAGTGCCCACAGTGATTGACGTCCGCCGGCGACCCGCAAGCCAGACACGTGCGCGCCGTCGTATCGGGATAGAACGCGATACACGCCTCATTCGCACCGGTCGTCTGGAATCGCGTGCCGTTGCTGTTGAGGCAGTCGTCGGTGAAGCGGTCGAAGTATTCGCAGTCGCCACAGGTTTTGGTGTCTTGGTTCACGCTTCGCTCCAATCGATCTTCTGTTGCACCGCCGAAATGGTCCCCAGCGTCGCTAGGTTGATGAAGGTGAAATAGCCGTCCCGCAGCCAGCCGCCGGTGTCGATGTGATAGACGTTCCCGAGCACGGCGGGGCGCTTGAGTGGCGTATGGCCGACGATCACGGCACGCACATCAGGGATGCCGGTTTGGTCTTCGGACTGAATCCGCTCGCGTGACCACATCGCCGCGTCCGTGATGCGCCCGTGCATGCCCTTGGAGACACCTGGATCTTCAAGCGATACAACAAAATCGCGCCACGTTGGAAACGGGCAATCGGCGTGCACGATGCCCACCGGCCCAGTCTCGGTCTCAACCTGATTGGCAACCGGCAGGGCCCCGAACGCATCGCTAAACTGCCGCTGCACATCCGGCGTATTGGCGACGTTCCATGCGCCGCCGTTGGCCGTGTAGTTGACCGCGTCCATGTTGCCGTTCGGCCACCGGACCGCCATGTCTTCGTGGTTACCCTGCACGGCGTGGAACCAGGGCTTGTTGATCCAGTCGAGCGCGAGGTGCGACTCGGGACCGCGGTCAACCAGATCGCCCACACTAAACAGGCGGTCCGTCGACTCATCGAAGCCGATCTCTACGAGCGCGGCGGCGAGGCGCGAGAAATGGCCGTGGATGTCGCCGACGGCGAAGTCGCGGCCCACTGTGTTTCGGGCGAAGCGTTTGACGAACGTGTTCAAGCTGCCTCCAGTTGGTTGACCTCAATTCCCAATTTCCGCGCCCGCACCGGCTCCCACTCGGCATACGCCGCATCCCACGCCGCAAACTTCTGCTCGCGCGTCGCCTTACCCTGGTCGGTCCATTGATGGCACGCGAAACACATTGGCACGGTAAAGATGTGATCTGCCTTGCGGCCCATCGACTTACCGTGTTTGGCCTGGTTGCTGTGCGCCGGGACTACGCTTTCGGTATCACCCCAGCACACGCCGACGATGCGCGCGTAGCACGGCTCACCACGACATGCCGCCAGATACTTCGATCCCTCGGCGACGGTGGGTTTCTTCGTGCGCGATTTGATCGCCGTGCGGCGCAACGTTGTCGCGCGGTCGGCGAGCGCGAAGGGCTTGGGTGAGCCTTTTCGGGAGAAGCCGGTACGCTTCAGGGGGTGCGGAGCGCTTCATGACTCGGATCCCCCCAATTCAGCGCCGCGAAATGCTTCAGCCACGGCATCAGCGGTAGTGCGATCGCGGTACGTGCGCCAATAGCCGTCGTACAGGTAACCGCCGTCCGGATGGTTGACGCGGATATACCAAAGGCCGTCGGTATCTTCCAGCTTGACCCAGATAAGATGGCCGCGCCAATATCCGCAGACCTCGCAAAAGTCATCGACAGTCAGCTTTCCGGTGGCGCGCAGGCGTTGGATTGGAGTGCGCTTCATTCGCCAAACTCCCCGAGAATCGCTTCGATCATCCGTTCACCACCAGCGGCATCGAGGTGCGGCCACAGGTATCTCGTCGCGTGCTCCGTGCGCAGGAACGCAATCGCGTCATCGTGAAACTGGCGCATCGCGTCTTCGTCGCACTTCTTGAAGCTGATCGAGCGTGGCACCGGCACGACGCCACCTTTCGGCCCGGCCATCCAGTCGACGAAGCCCGCGCCGATCTTCAGCCACGTGCGGAACTGTTCGAAGCTGCGAATCCGCTCCTGAGATTTGAAGACCGATGTCTCGAGCACCATGTGCCGACGATGGAATCCGCCGTGCCTGGCCGTCCACGTCTCGATGCTGAATATCTCGCCGGCGCCCGCGCGCGTGATCCATTGCCAGAAGCGACGCCATGACTTCTGATCGGTCTCTGCTAGGCCGTCGATCATCTCGAACAATGCGAGGCGCAACGTCGCGCGCTGCTCGTCGTTGAGCTGTAGGTCGGTGCGCTTCACGAGGGTGATTTCGCTCATGCCTTCGCCTTCGGTGTTGTAGTCAGTGCCTTCACGCTGCCCGTCTTCACCCAGCGCGCAATGCCAAGCTCGCAAGCGCTGGTAAGCGCAACGCCGTTCGCCTTACCGAGATGGGTCCGGGCATTTCCGCATCCGCACCAACACCGCTTAGGCCGTCCTGGGCGCTTCTTCATAGGCTCGCTGTACCGCACGTGGTCGACGGATGAGCCGAACTGCCCCCAGCCGTCCGTACCGCCGCGCATCGCCGCCGAAAGCGCTTGGCGGCTTAGTTTGTTGAGCTCGGTCAAGCGACCTCCACTTCGTCTTCGGTGACTTCCATCGATTGCGCGATGACGCGGCCCGGTACCGCCGACGCGCTGATATGTGGCGCGGGGCCGAACAGGGCTTCCTGCAGCGGGTCGCGACGCACGATCACCACGGTTTGCGGCTTTGCGGGCGCCTCGGCCGCTTTCTTGCCGGCCGCTACCTTTACGGTCTCTTTAACGTCCTTGCCGGCCGCCCACAGAGGGGTAGCTCGACCGGCTCCCTTACGCGGCTGCGCGCCGGCGATATGGCAAATCCCGCGGTCGGCATTGCGCCTCAAAAGACCGCACGCCGAAGATTGGTGTATGCCGAGAATGGCGGCGACTTCGCCCGATGTTTTGGGCTCGTTGCCAAGCGCAGCTAACAGGCGCGCGGCCCATTCATCGCCCTGGTCGGGGCGGCTCAGTCCCATCGTCCACGCCTTATGGTTTGTGGCCGCACGCGTGCGGCCTACTGCCTTCGCAACCTCCTCAATCGTCGGCGCGGTCTCGTAGTGCTTCGAGAGGTATTCGAGGTGCGCAGGGCTCCAGTGATTGCCGCTCATGCCAACGCTCCCAATAACTCGCCTTGACGGCCGTCGATCGGCTCGACCATCACCTCGACGCGCGGATTTTTCTTATCGATGCCGTGATAAACGTGCTTCTCGCGCACCAATCTATCGTTCACGTACACGCCTTTCTGGATCAGCAAGCGCTGCGGTTTGACGCCCAGCTCGCGGTCCGCCTTGGTCAACTTGATGGACTTGTGGCGGTCCTGAAGCACATCGAGCACGACCGACTCGTCGAGGTCGGGCCGCTCGCTCGCGTAGAAGATGTGCAGCGTGACGCGCACTGGGCAGGCGATGCGCACGCGGGCCGCCGGCGGGATCTGGCGCAATGCGTTCGCCTCGAAGTCGCGCGCCTTCTCGCTCTTGATGCTGGCTGGCCGTCCGGCGATCTTGACGATGTCCCTGCTATTCGCTTTTGATGCAGGTTCGCCGAGGATCGTGAATTTGATTGGGCTCATGCATCGGCTCCGGCGTACGGGTTGAAGGAATCCGAATGCGTCGGTCCGATCACGGTCGCCGTCGGTACGGTCGCGCCTACCTTCCGTCCGTCTTTGGAGTTCGTGGCCTCGATCAGTTCGCGCTCGAGGCGCATCAGCCAGCCCGTCAGACCCGGGATGTCCTTGGAGGGATTGAACAGAAGGTCATCACGGCCAGCGCGAATCAGGCGCTGCTGGATGTTCCGGTAGATCGTCGCCCAGTCGCGCGTGCCTCGGCCGCCTCGAATGTCCAGCGTGCTCTGCGCGATGAAATCGAGATCCTGAATCGCCCGCGAAATGCGGTCGTTATCCGATGACGGCCGCCCAACGTGGCAAAAGCAGTACCACTTGCCATCGCTGCCCATCGAGCCGGCCAAAGGACAGCCGTACGCCGCACATTTGCCCCAGGCCACGCCGCTGACTTCGCTCATCGCAGATCCTTACGAACGGGGTTGATGACGAGTTCGCGCAACGAGTTCATGAAATCGTCGCCGACGACATGCTCTTGGCGGCCCCGAATAATCGCCTCAAGCAGGCCGAGACTCACGCGCTGAAATGACTCCACCTCTGCCGGGTCGGGTCGTCGGGCTTGTTTCGTGTCGCTCATGCTGTGACTCCTTGCGCACGGCGGCGCAGTTCGGCCTCACAGCGTTCGCGAAGCCAGTCGTGAGATTTGCCCGGCGGGCAAACGATGCCCAGCTCGGACGCCTTGCGCTCGATGCCCGGATTGGTGCGATGCCAGTCGTCGCGCGGCTTTGCAGGCGCGGCGGCTTTCGGGTTGAGCAGATCGGGGATGATCGTCGCGAGGTAGTTGGGCCCGGCCGCCTTGTCGAGCTTGCGCGAAGCGACGATCGACAGCGCGGCGTCGAGAATCTCGTTGGTGACGCGCACGTCATCGCCCCATGCGGCGATGTTCGGGTTTGCGCTGTTCGCGCCGACGATGCCGCGCTGTCGCAGGTACACGGCGATTTCGATTGATCTCGAAACCGGAGAAGCGACGTTTGGCGTTTCTTCGGGTGCCGCGGTATGAACTACCGCTGACGTCTCTTCTTTTGTTTTTGTTATGTCCTGTCCGGTACTGTCTGGTCCTTCTCTTAGCCGTTGCAGGTGCGTTGCAGGTGCGTCACCTGTTACGTCACCGGTGACGCCACCTGTTACGTTTTGCGTCTCAGGTGTGACGCTACCTGTGACGGGTTGAGGACTGCCAAGTGATGCGGTCAAACGTTCCAGTTCAGCCGTCTTTGTGTCCCATGCTGGCACGATTCCGTGCTCGCGAAGCTGCTCGAACATCGCCTTGCGCCGCTCGCGAAGACGCTGCTGGCGTGACTGTATGTTCTCCTGTTGTTCCGCATGGTCCTCGCGCTTGCCCATCGCCTCGAGCGCTTTCTCGGCGATGACTGGGTGGTAGAGACGCCCGTCGCTGCACTTGACGAAGCCGCGCAGAGCTACCCCGCGCATCTTCTTCCACTTCGGCATGTTCTCGGATAGACCTGCCAGGTGTGCGAGCAGACGGTCGTCATCAGGCAGGCTTGCGGCCGGAATCTGGGTCCACGACTTGGCCCAGAGACGGAATGCGGTCTTAAATTCGTCGCCGGTAGACAGGCCGAACGTGTCGCTGTCGATGACGCGCTCCACGTCGAGCGGCATCCATCGATATCCGCGAAGGTCGCAGTCGGCCGGCGTCAGCGGATCGGGTAACTCTGTCACGCGTCAGGCTCCTGCCTTGATATGCTGTTGTGCCGCCGCGCGGCCGATCATCGTGATAGCCCGCTTAGCCGCGCCAAGTGATTTGCGAGCCGCTTTGCGTGCCTGGATGGCTTTGTGAGCGGCGAGGCAGCGCGGGCAGACGGCGAGGTATTCTTCGATATCGTCGGGCTCCATGTAGACCGCCTCGGGTGGATAGCCTTGGAGGTCGGGCTCATAGGCCTCTTTCAGATGCGGCCGGTCTTTCTGGTACCGCGCATACCAGCCATCATCGGCGGCCGGCTGAAGGTCGCCATTCACGCCAGGGCATTTGTCGATCGCCTCGCCAATCTCGACCGTCAACCGCCTGATCTCACCAGAGAGGCGAGCGTAGTCGGTGCAGGCGAGGAGGGCCTTCTGTTCGGGGGTCATGCAGCCTCCAATGCCAGAGCTGTGGATGTCGCTTCAGGCCGCGCGCCGCGCATGAAAACACCGCACGCGCTCAACCGCTGCAGCGCCTCGGCGCAATCGTCGCCAAAGGCGAGCATCAGCGTTCCGGCGCCGGCGCGGGCCTTCTTGTGAGCGTTTTCCTTACCCGGAATAAATTCGATGCGGCCGGCGACGAAAAGAACTGCGGTCGCGCTGCGCAGCGCTTCCTGACACCAGGCGGCGTCGGTGCGACTGAAGACGAGCGCGATGCCGCGCCCGTGGTCGATGAAGCGGCGGATCCACTGCGGCGTGGTTGGGCCATACGGCGGGTTAAGCCAGACGCGGCCGCGCCACGGCTGCTTTAGCCCGTCGTCGAATACGGTGTATTTGGTGTGCGCCGGCACGCACGTTTCCATATCGTGCGGGCTCGCCGGGTCGGTATCGAAGTGCAGGCCGAGCGCGTCAAAAATCCAACCAGGTGTGTACCACTCGACGGACTTGTGTTTGGGCGCGTCGCGGCGCTCTCCGAACATGCCGCTCATGCCACCACCGGATCAGTCGCCAGCCTGATAATCTCGCCGCGCTCATCCGTCGCCAGTTCGGCAATGCCGCGCAGCGCGAGCCATTCAAACGCCTCCTGAATGGCGGGATCGGCCACATCGAGCGTGGCGACTTCGTGACTATTCTCGTCGACAAGGCCATAAAGCCGCGGCTCAATTGCGACGGCATGTCCGGCGATCAGCTCGAGCATCGACTCGTCGGCAATCTCGAATGCGCGGGCAACGATTTCTTCGTGGGTCATGCGACACCTCGCAAAACGAGACCGGCCTTGCGGACCAGGTATTGCGTCACGGCCCGATTCCCAACTGCCCATTCGAAGTCGTCGATCTGTTCCGGGTGCAGGGAGCGTTTGCCCTTACTCTCACCAGCCGAAAGCACTTCGGTGATGTGCGGCGGATGAATACCTACGCGCTCAGCAAGTGCCGCGCGTGTCATGTTCCGAGTCGAGCGCATTTCCCATGCGAGATAAACGGCGTCGCGGAATGACCGGCAGTCGGCGATGAGTTCATCGGGGAGCGGGTTGGGTTCCGGCATACGCGACTTCCAATCTCGCTCGTACTCGATGACGGCCGCTTTGTAGGCCTTGGCGGCAGATGGATTGGGCAACGCCTTTCCGCGCCGCACGTTGCATGAGTCGCAAACGGGCTCCACGTCTAGCGGACGCGCGTAATCTCGGTGGTCATAGGCCTGCGCGGGATCGCCGCAGTCGACACAACAGCAAGTTGTGACTGGCGGCAAATCGCCGCGTTCGACAGCCTTGCAGACCTTGACGTGCGCGCTTCGTGCGCCGGTTATCTTGGTGGCGACGTTTCGCGCCTGAATGACGGTGTTCATGCTGCCCGCCGCACGCCGGAGCGCATTGCCAGCGTCTGATTCTGGATCCGGTCCAGCGCCGCAGTCGCCTTGGCCAGCACATCAGCAGCCGTCTGGATCGTTTCGGAGAGCTTCACGATGTCGTCCTCCGGCACCTTGCGGTCGGGTCGCGCGTGCATGGTTTCGTCGCAGGTGTATTCGAGCGGTTCGTAGCTGTTGCAGAACCTCATGAGGGCGATCACTTGCTCAAAGCGGAAATTCTCATCGCCTTTGGGATTCAGGCACGCCTTCAGTTTTGCGTACGCGCTCTCAGGTTTCATTTCCGGCCAGAGGAAGGCGGCGATCTCCTTGATCGTCTTTCCGCTATTGCTGACCATGAGCTGAAGCGCTTCGTGGGAGTCTTCGTAGAACAATTTGGTCTGCATCCTGGTGAGTCCGGTCCTGATAGTTAAATGTGGTCGGAACGGCTCTGGTGGCCCGTTTCCGCCGTCTTCCCTTCGGTCCCCTCATTCTTAGGGGAGGCTAGGGTTCCTTGTGCGACGCAAAAAAAGGAGCATGCGGAACATGCCCTCAAACGAAAAAGATGCGAGCCACCGCTATGCGAGAATCAAAGTTCTTCACTCCCTCAACCCACACACAACGGGGCCCGCATGACCGACATAAACTTAGGGACTGCCAACATCCAATGCCCGCACTGCGGCAGCACTCAGTTCGTCCAGCAGGAGACAGCTGGGCCGGAAGACGTGAAGCAGAGTGGTGCCGTATGTGCCGGTTGCGGAAAGCACCTGAGCCCGGCCGAGCTGGATATCGAGGTCGACAAGATTGGAAAAGCGCTCCAGCAGGCCGTTGCGGACGCCTTGCGGAAGGCGCTCAAGTAGAGCTAGCGTCTCCGAGACCTTCGCCTCGAGTTCCGCAGCGTCAATTTGGACTTGTAGGCGAAGGCTCATCACTCACCCCTTTCAGAATCACCTACCGGCGGTTGTGTGTTGTCCTCGCGAGCCACTGGGATTGCGACTCCATGAGGAAAGGCTTCTGGCTTCAGTGCGCGGAACGCCACGAGCCAAGAACCGGGGATGTGGTTGCCGGTAATCCACTGGGAAATGCGGCCTTTGCTCAGGCCGGTGATTCGCATCACCTCCCGGCGCCCTCCCATCACGTCAATGACCTGGTTTGCATTCATGCTGGTCAGTATAGATCGCTAAACCGAAACGGGTCAAGCTTTCTATACCGAGTTTAGTTTAGATTTGTAAACTATGAATCTCAGCGAACGCATCCAGACCATCCTCAACGACACCAAGGCCGAGCAAGTCGATCTTGCGGCGGCGGCTGGCGTCTCGAAGGGAACGGTCAATCAATGGCTCAGCGGCGACATCAAGTCGATCAAGCTGGAGTACGCGGTCGGCCTGCAGGAGAAATTCGGCTACAACGCTGTGTGGATCGTCCTCGACAAGGAGCCGAGAAAGGTGCCCGGGATACACCATGCAGACCCGTTCGATCCGATCCCAATCAAGAACTGGAAAGCAATTCCGATGGTGGGTATGGCGCAGCTGGGCGATAACGGGCACTGGGCGGATCTCGAGTACCCAGTAGGCCATGGTGACGGATATGTGGATTTTCCGACGCTTGATCCTCACGCATACGCACTCAAGTGCGAGGGCGACTCCATGAAGCCGCGCATTCAGGCGGGTGAATTTGTCGTGGTCGAGCCCAGTCAGCCAGTCGAGCCCGGTGATGACGTACTGCTAAAGGCGAAGGACGGCCGGGTTATGGTCAAGCGCTTTCTCTATAGACGCGCCGGCCGCACGCATCTGATCTCCGTCAATGACGCGCACCCGCCGATGGCGTTTTCGGACGACGAAATAGAAAAGATGCACTTCGTGCGGGCGATCTGCCGCCCGTCGGCTTGGCGCCCGGAGTGAATCGTCCGCGCGTAACCCAGCAAGGATGTGAAAGATGACTCCTGAAGAAATTAGCTCCCTAACGGCTATAAATCAGTCGCAGGTGACGCTATTAAAGTTGACGATGACGCTCGGCTTTCGATTGATGGAACTGACCGAGGATCAGGATAAAGTCGCGGGAATCAATGCCATGATCGGAGAGTCAATTGCGGCCGTGGAGAATTCGATCGCCGCGATAGGAAAGCTTGTTCAGGAGCGTCGCACTAATGGCTGAGCCGAACCTAAAGTTGCTAGAGCGCGTAGAAAAATTGCAGGATTGGGCATCACATCTGCAGGTTGACACGGTCGGTGGTGGCGGAGATGATGGTGGCATGGAAACCGAACGCCGCCTCACTGCAATTGAAACCCTGATGCCGACTTTGATGACGAAGACGGACGGCGAGGTGTTGCGCGCGGACCTGCACAAGATGGACGCCAGCATCAAGACGTGGATGATCGCGACGATCATCGGCCTGTTTTTTGGGTTCGCCGGCCTGTTTTTCGCCATGAGCAACTCGCTCCGGCCACCAGCGGCGCCGCAAGCCAGTGCGCCGATCATCATCCAGGTGCCTGCAACCGCACCAGCAGCCACGGCCCCTGACTCTGCTGCCCCTCATAAATGACCTGAGCCCCGCCCCAAGCGGGGGTTTTTCACATCTGACGTCCGCGCCACCCGCCAAGTCGCCGCGTGCGTTATCTATGCAGCTTCACCAGCGCGACCAGCTCGCGTAGGAAGGCGATTTCCCTCCTGAGTGCATCCTCTTCTTCCGGCGCGCCGCCGGAGGCAAGCATGTGATCGGCCTGGTCGCAGACCAGCTCAGCGCGATCAATCACACGCCATAGCGCATTGCCCTGCTTTTTTGCTAAATCCCTTAGCGCGCCATCGTATTCGCTGATTTTTTCGAGGATTGCCGTCGCCGCCACCTGGTCGGGGCCGAGGCGAATCCTGTCGATGATCTCATCGTTCATTGAATGGCCTGCGGCATCGGCGGCCGCCTTGATTTCATCGCGGAGCGTGCGCGGTAGCCGCAGAGCGGTCTTGATGAAGTCGTCTTGTTTTGCCATGCGCGCGATTTTACCGAGCGCTGCCACCAAAGTGCCACTAAAATAGTGTTGCCTTCAAACAGGAGGCACTTTACATGGCAGTTCACTAGATCGTCGCTAAAAATCGAGGGACAAAATGAAGTCAGAGGTGAAATTTCAGGTACGACTTCCGACCGAAGTTCGGGATGCCCTCGCGACAGACGCTCGCAATTCACACCGATCGATGAACCGTCAAATCATATCCATATTGCGCGAACGCTTCCGCGCACTTGGGCTTCTCGCAGAGGCGGCAGACGAGGATGTGCACGAAGGCGCCCGGAAGAGGCGGATATAAAGTCAACCAGAGATCGACCACCTCTGGACGCGGCCGCCGAGGGCCGTTTCAAACTAACAGTGGGGTCTGTAATGAATGTTGGAATTGGGTGTGCCGTCACCCTTGATGTACACAGCAGAACAATTCTTTTGGGGAGCCTGTTGGCCCTGATGCGCGGTAACGCAACGTTTTTCGAAATGAGCACTGAGGTTCAGATGAACATCATGTGGCTCGCGGACGTCCTGTCTCGCGACCTAATGGTGGCCGTAACAGCCACGACGTAAGGCTTCACCGCACGTCTCTCGCCCTTCGGGGCGATTTTTTTGACTTTTTGGTTTAGGTTTCTTGACTGCGATCGGTTTAGCGTTCTATACTTCAATCCATCGCAGCACACACCACACAGCGGGAGCCGACATGAACCAAGCCATCGAAGCAACGAAGACCGTGATTCGCGTCGGTCACCCGTCGTACAGCGGTTCCAACGCTGCCAAGTATTGCTTTAGCAAATCGGCGGCGGTTCGTGAGCTTCGCAACCGTGGCGTCAAGCGTGACGTGGCTCGCGCAAACGTGAATCGTGTGTGCTCGAAGTTCGGCGGCTACGCGACGATCAGCGAAGGCCTTGGCACCGTCATCGAAGTCGGCAACTACACCGGCGACTATCACCCGTTTTAACTCTGAGCCAGCCATGTACACCCTGCACAACTTCATCGTGATCGGCAGCAATGCGTACGACGAGTACACCTTCGTGCCGTGGCTGAACAAAACTGTTTTTCGGCGGACCGTGGATCTGAGTTGGGTCTGCTTGCAGTAAAGAGCAAAGCGACGAAGCACTGAGAAGCCGCAAGAATTCCTCGCCCTGCGGATAAAGGGGCTTACGTAGCTGGTGCGGACTGTGGGGATGCCCTCCGTTAGAGGGCTTTCATGAGGGCAATGCGAAGCGAAATCAGTAGCGAACCGGAGCGTGCGCACGCGAAGGCAAGCGAAACAAAGTAGCTGGCGCAGGCTGCGCAACGGACTGACTAATTCCCCGTAGGTAATCGGCGACGGGCTCTTTTCAGGACGATGCCGCTGGATCGTACCCAGCTTGCCTTCATGAGAATACCTCGTGGCGTTAGCGTCCGGTGTGGCCGACCGGTGGGGATGCCTCCCGTTAGGAGGCTTACCGAACAGGTTTTGTTGGACGTACGGGCGTGATCCCGATAGAACGGCGAATCCTGGCCGGACCGAATGTCCAGGTAATGAATTGGCGGAGGGCGATGCCATGCGCTAACCGTGAGTGAGCAAAGCAGGCCATAGGCCCGTGAAAGCGAAACGAAATTCGCATGGGATCGCAAATGCCCGATGGTTGAGGAGTGCCCACCCTCGCTAACCAGTAGACGGCGCCACAGAACATGCTTGTCGCAACACACTGCCGGGCCTGACGATCCGGGTGGAGCTTCCATAGCGAGCCGCTGGTCCCTGCGTACGGGCACCATGACGAATTCCGGTAACTCGCCGCAATCCGCCAGGGTTCAAACCTTACTAAATAGTAGTCCTATCGGAGATAGCCATGGGAAAGCACGCGAATTTTGACCTGTACGAAAAGCTCGCACGCCAGACGCGCGAGCAGGGCGACGACTTGTCAGAGGCAGAGCGCGCCGCCGGTTGGGATGACTTCGAACCCCGCCACGTGACGCTTAGCGACGAACTTCACGTGCCGGGTATTCAACGCGTGCGCCTCGGAAACGAGCGCTCATGAGCAGCGCGCTTGTCTGCGCGGGCATCTGGCTATTCCTTGCTGGTTGCTGCGTTCTTTTCATACGCGGCCGCTCGTGATCGAGCGACGGAAGTACAGGAGAAAGAAGATGCACCCGACTGACCTCGAATTCGACCGTGCGCACGCACTCATGACGGTTGTCTGCGTGGTGCTCGGTGCCGTGTTCCTGGGCTTCGCTGGCCTGATCACCATCATTGGCCAGCCGTTCGTCGATTTTGTGTTTTCGCTTTTTGGGGGATGAGATGAATTTTCCACGAAACACGCAGTACGAGCGCTTGCGCGCACCGAGGACCTTGCAGGACGCCTTTGGTCCTTACGCTCAGCTTAGCGTCAGGCGTAAGCGCAGCGTTCAAGGGTGGCTTTGGGTCATCGGCTATGGCGTCATCGTTGGCGCCTTTCTCTACGGTGTCGTGTTGATCAAGGCGGGTGGGTGATGATCCGCCGCGCCTCTAACTACATCAACAGTCGCCCACTTCTGGGAATGCTGCTCGGGTTCGCTGTGGTGTTCGTGCTGCTGTATATCGCGGCCGAGTGGGACCGGGCTGATGACGCGGCGCTTCGCATTCAGTGGCTGTCGGCAAATTTCAGGAGCGCGACGTGAGCACCGTCGATCGTATCGCGTACCGCCAGGGTATCGCCGCCCACGCCCGCCACGAGACGCTTGTCGATTGCCCCTACATCTACGGCTTCGCACGTAGCTGCTGGATGCTTGGCTGGCAGCACGCAGAGGCCAAGGTTAAGGGTGTTGAGCCGGAAATGCCGGCGGAAATGGAACTGTAAAACGCCGCGTCTTGCGGCTAACCAACAAAGGAGATTCAGATGACCACTATCGCAATGGACTCGGTTGAGTCCTCGCAAATCCACAGCATCGGCCACGACGCGGAAACGCAGACGCTGGCGATCCGGTTCAAGAAGGGCGATGCGCCGGCCGCGCTGTATCACTACAGCAACGTGACCGGCGAGGACTTTGCCGCGTTCAAGGGTGCGGAGTCGATCGGCTCGCACTTCTACAAGAACATCAAGCCGTTCAAGGACAAGTACCCGTACGTGCGCGTCGACGAGTCGCAAGCGGCGTAACGGGCTCCCCAACATTCATCGAGGTTATCAATGAGCACAGCCCTTTCCGTGCGCCAGGAGTTCGGCGCGCAAGAGACGACGACCGCCTTGGTCGAGACAGCATCAACCGCCATTGCCGCTAAGGCTAAAGCGATGGTTGAGGCGCGGTACATCGTGGCGATGCGTCAGCCGCGCAACTGGGATCAGGTTCGTCAGGATCTGATTCTCGAGTGCAAGCGCCCATCGTTTGCGAACAACAAGAGCACGCTTTACCGCAAGCCGATTGGAAAGGGTGTCGAAGGCCTTGGCATTCGCTTTGTCGAGGTCGCGCTTCGCTGCATGAAGAATGTGCTCGTTGAAACGACGATGAACTTCGAGGATGACGCGAAAGAGATTCATTGCGTCAGCGTGACGGATCTCGAATCGAACCTGACCTATCCGCTGGATGTGCGGGTGTCGAAGACGGTCGAGCGCTCGAATCCGATGGATGACGGCTCGTACATTTCGGTTCGCAAGAACAGCTACGGCAAGCTCACCTACACCGTCCCGGCCAACGACGACGACCTGTTGAACAAGCGGGCCGCGCTGATCTCGAAGGCAATCCGCACGCTGGGCCTGCGCATTATTCCAGGCGACCTGCAGGACGAGGCCGAGGAAATCATCAGGGCGATTCGCATGGACGATGCCGCCCGCGATCCGGGCGCTGAGCGCAAGCGCATCGCCGACGCATTTGGCGAAATTGGCGTGAAGGCTGCGGACCTTGTTACCTATCTCGGTCATTCGCTCGATACCTGTTCGCCGACTGAACTGGTCGACCTGCGCGGCATCTATGGCGCTATCAAGGACGGCGAGGCGACGTGGAAGCAGGTCATGGAAAACAAGGCCGAACAGTCTGGCGGCGGTGATTCGAGTGGTGCACCGGCTGGCAGTGGCGGCGCGAGCGCGCCGGCCGCAGGGCCCGCCGTGATCCCGGTGTGCACCGATGAAAAGTTCAAGGCCAAAACTCCCGAGTGGCGAAAGCTGATTCTGGAGAAGAAGAAAACGGCGGTGGACCTGATCGCGATGATCGAAACGAAGGACCGCTTGACCGAAGACCAGAAGATGACTATCGACGCCTGGAGCCACGAAAATGACTGAACGGATCCTTCACAACCTGGTGCAGGGTAGCGACGAATGGATGGCGTTTCGCCTGACGCACTTCGGCGCGAGCGAAGCTGCTGCGATGCTCGGTCTGTCGTCGAAGGTCAAGCGCACCGAACTTCTGCACATGAAGCATACCGGCACACCGAAGGAGTTCTCGGACTGGGTGCAGAAAAATATTCTGGACTACGGCCACGAAGTCGAAGCGCTCGCCCGCCCGATCATGGAGGAAATTCTTGGCGAGGATCTGTACCCGGTCACCTATTCACTGGGCAAGCTGTCGGCGTCGCTCGACGGCCTGACGATGTCCGATGAAACGGCGTTCGAACATAAGCAATGGAATGAAGAACTCGCTGCATCGGTCAGGGCGAAGATCCTGCCGGAAGAATTTCAGCCGCAGTGTCAGCAGATCACGATGGCAAGCCCGGCCAAGAGGGTGATTTTCGCGGTATCGGACGGTACACGCAAGAAGATGGAATACATGGAGGTCTTGCCCGATCCGGTTTGGCACGAGCGGATTCGCGCTGGCTGGGCGCAGTTCGCCAAGGATCTTGCAGAGTACGTGCCGCACGACATCCCGGAAAAGCCGAAGGCCGAAGTCATCATGGCGCTGCCGGCGCTCGCCGTCCAGATTCGCGGCGAGGTCCTGACTAGCAATCTGCCGGTGTTCAAGGCAGCCGCTGAGAAGTTCATCGCCGAAATCAAGATGGATCTCAAGACCGACGAGGATTTCGTCCAGGCCGATGCAACGGTCAAATTCTGCGATGCAAAAGAGAAGGAGATTGCGATCGCAATGGATGCGGCAATTGCCCAAATGGCGAGCATTGACGAATTGATGCGAACCGGCAATTACGTCAAGGACCAGTTGCGCACGAAACGCCTGGCTCTTAGCAAACAGATCGAGACGCGCAAGACCCAGATCAAGGAAAACGCCGTCGCCGAGCGCCGCCAGAAGTACGGCGAGCACGTTGCGGGGCTGAACAAGGAGCTTGGCGAGGTCAGCATCGTGGTTGCCGCCCCCGACTTCGCGGGCGCGATCAAGGGGCTGAAGACCATCGCCAGCCTCTATGACAAGCTCGATACCGCACTGGCTAACGGCAAGATCGCAGCCGATGCAGCCGCGAAGGATCTGCGCGCCAAGCTGGATTGGTACAAGCCGCACGCCGAACATGCGTTCCTGTTCCGTGACCTGCAAGCGCTGATCCAAAAGCCGGCCGAAGATTTCGAACTGGCCGTGACGACGCGGATCGCTGAGCACAAGCGGCAGGAAGATGAGAAAGAAGCAAAGCGCAAGGCGGACGCAGCGGCGCAGCCGATCATCGAAACGGCAATCCCGAGGCCGCTAGACCCGTCTCCGCTTGCCGTCAGCAGCCCAGTCATCGCACGCGCTGCGACTACCGGAGCGCCCACGCTCCGCCTCGGACAGATCAACGAACGCCTGGCACCGATCGCACTGTCCGCTGATGGTCTGGCAAGTCTTGGCTTTGCGCACGCCGCCACGGACAAGGCCGCGAAGCTCTACCACGAACAGGACTTCCCGAGGATCTGTGCCGCGCTAATCAAGCACATTGAGGCGGTAACAGCAGAAAAGGCGCCGAGCCGGCAAGCCGCGTAACGAACGGGCGACGCCGCCGGCCAACAGGAATAGGCGCATAGCGCGGTTCTCCGACTGGCCGGCGGTAGAGCCCCACAGCATCGAATTTTTCACCCAGGAACCCACGATGAACGCACCTCAAGACTTCCGCGCAATGACCGCCGACACCATCGGCAAAGACCTGCTGAACGCCCTTGTCCTCGAACTGAAGCTTCTGCCCGATGTGTGGCCGAAGTTGTCGGAGAAGAAGCAGAACGACGTGATCGACCGCTTGCGCGCTCGCGTGCAATCCAACATTGCAATGGCCGTGCATACGCTCGCCAGCTCGGGGCGCACGGTGGTGGCCGGTGATCTCGACCAGATCACGATCAAGGATGGCGTCAAGGCGGTGATCAAGTTCAGTGCGGCGGCGCCGTCGCTGCACGAACTGTACGACGCACAGAGCAAGGCGGTGCTCGTCGTGGTGGCGAGCGCTGACGATCACACCGGCGGTATGGATGAAATCCGCGGTGAGTCCGACCAGCGGGCGATGGACCTCGGCAAGGAATACACGTCCGAAGATGGTGATGGCATGGACGACCCGACTGGCGATGGCGTGGTCGACGTCGACGCGAAACAGATCGAGCACCAGCCGCTCCAGGAGGAAATTGACGCCGCAGAGGAAGCCGGTTATCTGGCCGCCGGCGAAGGCAAGCCGCAGAGCGATTGCCCGGCGATGGCCGGCGCGCTGTGCATTGCATGGGTGAAGGGCTGGAAGCAGTGGCACGACGAGCAGAAGGGCAGCACCAAGAAGAAGGGCGGCAAAGCGTGAGAGTCGTCTGCCCCTACTGCGACCGCGACGCGGTGCTCGTAAAGGGCACCGTAATCTACCCGCACCGTCAGGACCTCTATGCCCGCAACTTCTGGCACTGCGCGTCGTGCGACGCTTATGTCGGCACGCACCGCCGCAACCGGAAGTTGAAGCTGAACGGTGACGAGCCGCTCGGCAGGCTGGCGAACCGGGAGCTGCGCAAGGCGAAGGTTGCCACGCACGCGGCGTTCGATCCGCTGTGGGTGTCGGGCGCAATGACGCGGCAGGCGGCTTATGAGTGGTTGGCAGGGGCAATTGGCGTGTCGTCGGACAACTGCCACATCGGAATGTTTGACCTTGACGCGTGCCGCGCGGTGGTGGCGGCCGTCGAACTCAGGAGCAAAGCATCGTGAAGGAAGAAATTTTGAAGTACCTCGGGACCGTCGCTCAGTCGACGGTAAAGAACCTCGCGGCCCGCTTGGGTGTGCACGTGCTCGACGTGTCGCGCGAGCTAAACGCGATGATCAAAGACGGCACGATCGAACGCGAGATGCGCAAAGGCGAGTACGCGTACTGGCTGACGCGGGTCGAGGCGAAACCGGCGGAGAAGGTGGCGAACGGTGTCGAGGTGCATCCGGCGACTTTGCCCGCGAGCGCTGTTGCGGTGCCAAAAGCGGCGCCGGTGGTGGTGGCGAAACCGGAAGTTGCGGCGGATGACGTGCCTGTGCTCCGCGATCTATTGGCGCTTCTCGGTGTGAGCGACGACTCCCGGTTCAAGTTGATCGATGCCATCGCCGGTGCGCGCGCCTTGATACGCGAGCGGGACGATATTCGCGAGATGCACGAAAAGGCATCGGAGAACTTTGGCATTTACCGCAACGCGGCGGCTGCGGAGATCGAATCACTGAAGGCGGCGAACGCAAAGCTGAAGGAGAACACCGCGGCGCTCGAGCGTTCGATCGACGACCTGACCGGCGTAGCCGATGTGAAGCTACCGAAGGTCTACGTCACGGTGGGCAAGACAGCGCCGCCGAAGCGTCACGGTGATTTGCCGAAGGCCCAGCGCCGCGCGGCGGCGTTGGTTCGAAATGAAGCTGAATCCGAGGTATTGGTCCTCGCGCCGGTGGGAAGGATGGTTCGCGGTAGCGAGTGGCGAGACCTGTAAGTGTACGGCGCCGTGCACCCCCGCGCGGCGGTGTTGTGTTGACCGGTGCCCGTATGGGCCGGTCCTTTTTAGAGAGAGATTATGCCTACAGGCTATACCGCCCCGATCGCTGACGGAATCACGTTTGAACAATACGCCTTGGGTTGCGCACGCGCTTTCGGCGCGCTCGTCACGATGCGCGATGAACCGGCCAGCGCGCCGATTCCTGACCGTATCGAGCCGTCCGACTACTACCAGAAGTCGCTTGAGGAAAAGCACAAGACGCTTGAGCGCGTCAGTGCATGGACGCCCGCGCAGATTGAACTGGAATATCGCATCGATTTCGAGAAGCGCGTTCTAGCGCATGCCGATCGCATGCAGAAAGCCGCCGACCTGCGCGCCAAGTACACGGCGATGCTGCTAACGGTCCGCGCATGGACGCCGCCGACGCCTGATCACGTCGAATACAAGGCGTTCATGGAGCAGCAGATTCTCCAGTCGATCGACTTTGATTGCAGCACCGCGCACGACGTTGCACCGGAGCCGCAGGAGTCGTCGCAGTGGCTGGCCGATTGGATTGTCGACCTGAAGGATAGCGTCGCCCACTACGAGCAGGAGCATCGCAAAGAGGTTGAGCGCGCCCACTCTCGCACGCAATGGATCAAGGCGCTGCGCGACAGCCTGGCATGAAGGCCGACTGCCCATCCACTATTTCCGAGAGACACCCCATGCAAATCAATCTGATCGACCTGGCTAAGCCGAAGTTTGAGTTAAACAAGAAACTGTATCGCCGGATCATGCGCGGCGGATATGACGAGATTGCCAGCGTTACCGTCTTCACGCCCCGCCGCTCAGAGATCGTCATTCGGCGCGAGTGGAAAATCCCCGGCGCATTCAGCAATCAGCCGCCGCGCGAGGTTTCGAACATCGAGGTCATCTACTTCGACCGCGACGACAAGAGCGGACCCGGTGTGCCTGAAGACATGCTTTTCCTCACGCCTAACGAGGCGTTCGGTATAGCGGCGAAATGAGCGACGACCGCGCCTGGCACATCCGCATGGCCCGCACATACCTCGCGCAAGCGCAGCACGTGCGCCAGTATCCGCAGCACTCTGCGTGGCATGCGCGGCTGATGTGGTGGGTGGCCAAGCGGAGATTGCAGGCCGCGGCGTGCAAGACGGAGCCAGTCCAAGCGGATTTGTTTGGGGAACTATGAATAGTAGCGACTGGGTATGCGTGACGATCGGCGCGGTATTTCTGATGTGTGCCGTGGCGACTTATTGGAGATGAGTGTGAACGAGCTTTTTTACCTTCAGGATAGCCGATCCTACGTCGGCAACGATGTGCTGTGGTGGGCGTGGCATGGAAAGGGCTATACGACCGACCTTCGCAAGGCGCATGTCTATACGAAGGAAGAGGCGCAATCCATGCACGATGCGCGTTCGACCGATATTCCGTGGCCGAAGGATTACATCGATGCGAAGACGCGGCCGGCCGTTGATATGCAGTACATCAAGCGCAAGGAAGTCACCCGATCCGGAATCAAGCTGGTGAAGCCTCGCGCAGCACCGGCTTACAAATTCCACTGCTCAGGATGTGGCCGCTTTCTGAACGACGCCGACCGGTATTCGCACGACTGCTCGAACTGCGGCGCCGACAATCGCCCGTGACCGCCTAGCCCCGCATCATTGGAGATTAATGTGAGCGAAGAATTGAAGCCTTGTCCGTTTTGCGGCGATGCTGTCGCATTTACGCCATACAAGAACAATGGCTTGAAGATCCGTTGCATTGAATGCGGCATCGAGTATCGCCAAAGGGCCTTGCGCTACGGTCTCGAATGGCTCGAAGGAAAGATGGCCGAGACATGGAACCGACGCGCCACCCAAGCCGCCCCCGCTTCGCAAGAGGGCGATGAGCGGACGCGCGATTGGATCAGTGAACTCCGCAGAGCGCACGTATATCTCGACCAAGGTAAGCCATTCTTTTCTGGCAAGGATTGCGCAGAGTTAGCCGACCTTATTGAGGGTCTCGCATCCAGCAACGCCGCAGCGGTAGCGGTGGGAGAGCCGATTACTGAGGAACCGAAAATGGAAGGTACGTTCGGATGCCCTATCTGCGGAAAAGATAGCCCACACCAACACTCCGGCGAAGAAGTTGCGCGCCATCGCTGGGCGATGGCCAGCGCGGCCGATCTATCGCAAGCTGTGAGATGCGCAGTTCAATCTTTGCGCGGATGGGCGGATCGATGGGAGTCCGAGCGAAAAGACGGTGTCGCCATGTACAGGCATTACGCTGACGTCTTGGAACGCGCGCACATCGCCCTTCCCACCCCAATAGCGTCAGCCGAGGAGGCGATTACTCAAGCCGCCGCGCTGTCATTCATCGATCAGTTCGAAATCGTCGGTGACAACAACGACTCGCGCGATCCTACCGACGAAGAAAAGTTTGTTTTGCGCGAGTTTGTGTTGCAACTGTTTGATGATGTGCCAGAGCAAACGGAGCCGCGACAGCATCTGAATAACGCCGCCGTCCTCGCGGAGTTTGAGCGGTATTTCATCGATGATGCCGGTCATCAGGAGCACTCGCTGGCCGGCGACGTAGATGGCTACTTTTCTAGCAATACGGCCGAACACTGGGAAACTTGGGTCACCGCATACGAGTGGACTCGCGCCCGGGCCGCGCCCGGGCAACCGAGAGCGCCGGAAAATGCCGCGCTGAAGGAAATTGCTCAGCACTTGACCGTCATGATGATGTCGGCAAGCTGCTACGTAAATCCTGATGACGGTGATGCGGTGACAGGTTACCGCATCAAGACTGGGGCCATCCATCGGGTGATCGGGTTCTTGGCGGGTCTCGGGTACCCGGTATCAATTCCGTCAAACATGCCATTAGCAGACGATCCCGCCGCCGTACAAACCAATATGGCGCAGTGGAAAGCTCAATACCTCCCGAACGATTTCACCCTTGGCGATAACACGCGGAACATCGCAAGCGTAGTAACGCAACCAGTGCACGAAGTGGTGAGGGAGCCGGTGGCGTTCCAGGCGCGCGTCCAGCCGTGGCTGATGGAGTGCTTCGGCCCGATGATCGCGGGCGACCGCGAGGAGCGCAATCACCGCTTCTTCGAGGAAGCCGCCGAACTCGTGCAAGCGTGCGGAATGACTGCTAGCGAGGCTCACCAGCTCGTCGACTACACGTGGGGACGCCCGATGGGTGAGCCTTTCCAGGAGGTGGGCGGCGTCATGGTGACGCTCGCCGCGCTGTGCCTCGCGAACGGCCTGGATATGCATGCCGCTGGCGAAACCGAATTGGCGCGCATCAATGTTCCCGAGACAATCGCGAAGATCCGCGCCAAGCAAGCGGCGAAGCCCAAGCATTCGCCGTTACCCGAGGCATGAAACAGCCGTGGGACCGGGTCCGCTTCCGTGTCTCGCACTGGGACGCCGATCCGCCGGAGTCTGGCGACGAACTCATTACCGCGCGCGGCAGCCGATATCAGATTCTCGAAGTCAAGCGGCGTGGCGAGGAAATCAAGGCGCTTGTATTGCTGGTTTTGCCGAAGGATGCGCCGGTACAAGGGCGCGTGTTTTTATGGACATGGGACAAGAGGAAACGATGAAGGAAAGGCCAATTCTGTTTTCCGGCGCCATGGTGCGCGCGTTACTGGACGGCAGCAAGACGCAGACGCGGCGCATCGTGAAGGCAAAGCCTAGCGACGAATGCCCGAAAGAGATGTGGCCGCACGCGTTGAAGGACATCATCGAATGGCGCGAGCAGAAAGGACGCTGGTTCGGATTGATGGGCTGGCGCTCGTTGGCCTTCGCGGATTGCCCCTACGGCCATCCCGGTGACCATCTGTGGGTGCGCGAGACTTGGGCACAGCCAACGACGCTTGACCCCGGTCCAACGTTCTACCGTGCGGATTATCCGGCGTGCGTGCCGCCCGGATTCGAGAACGTGCCGCCTGCGGACACGATCACGTGGAAGCCATCGATCCACATGCCCCGCGCCGCGTCGCGGATCACGCTTGAGGTGACCGGCGTGCGCGTCGAGCGGTTGCGCGACATCAGTGAGGCAGATGCGCTGGCGGAGGGCGTTGAGGTGCTGAATGGCGGCGGCTATCGCCAGTACGAGACAGGTGCCGGTTGTTATCCGGCAGCCGCCAGCTTTCGCTCGCTTTGGCGAAAGATCAACGGCGAGGATTCGTGGGACATGGGCCCGTGGGTGTGGGTTGTGGAATTCCGGAGGGCGGTCTGATGCAAACCGACCTGTTCGGAGATCTCTTTGCGGAAGAGGAAGTTGCCGAGTTGGCCGCGCCGTCGGTACACGCCGAGCGGATCGCAGCGCTACCCGAAAAACTGCGGCCGCGCTGCGAGCCGGCGCTTCCGGTGCCGACCGCTGGCCCGGCGCTCGACGAGTGGACGCGTCACACGCAGCGGCTCTATCTGCTGTACCTCGTTGGTGCGTGCCAACGGCTCGAATATCGCGAGTCGAGCCTGCATAACGTGCGGTACGTGCTGGTCAAACTTAATGGGTTGGGAGGTGAATGGTGAGCATCGCATACAGAGCAATGTTGTTCGCGCGAGAAGTGCATAAGGATCAGGTGCGCAAGTACACGGGCAATCCGTATATCGATCACCTGGCGGAAGTGGCGGGGATCGTGGCAACGGTCGCGTTGGACACGGACAATTCCGTCGCCGTGGCATGGCTGCACGACTCAGTGGAGGACCAGGGTGTATCGGCCGCATTGTTGCGCGACCGGTTCGGTGAGATCGTGGCTTATGGCGTCCTGATGCTGTCCGACCTTGAGACTGGCAACCGGGCCGAGCGCAAGGCGGCATCGCGCGCCAGATTGGCTACTGCGCCGGCGTGGGTTCAGACAATCAAGGTCGCCGACCTGATCAGCAACACGTCGAGTATCGTGAAGCACGATCCGAAATTCGCCGTCACGTATCTGGAGGAAAAGCGATTGCTGCTCGATGTGCTGACGAGCGCAGACCCGAGGCTGGTTGAGATTGCGCGGAAACAGGCGGAGGCGTGATGGCAGCACAACTGATACCGCTGCATGAATGGGCCAAGGCTCTACTTGGCGAGAAGATGCCGCACCGGCACACACTTCGCAACTGGGTCAACGGCGGTAAGATCAGGCCGATGCCGGTCAAGGTCGGACGGTCCTACTTCTGCCGCCCGGACGCCCAGTATGTCGACCCCGTCGCAGACCAGATCAACAGGATGGCAAATGGCAGCAGCTAGACGGCGGATTGCATCGCGGCGAAGCTGGCCGGCGAACCTGTACCTGAATTCGCAGGGTTACTACTGGTTCAAACACCCGGAAACAAAGAAGACCTATGGGCTGGGGCGAGACTTCAAACTCGCGTCAGCGAAGGTGCGGGCAGCGAACGCCGAGCTGGAGCGCCGCAAGGGTGATGTCTCGCTGATTCAGCGCATTGACGGCGGAGACGTCTCCCTGCGCGATTGGTTTGTGACATATGAGGCCGCTCGGTCATCGGTCAATCGGCACACCCTGCGCGGCATTCAGGCGGCGGCGAACACCATTCGGGAAATGGATTTCTCCGTCCATTCAATCAGCAAGATCACGCCGAAACAGATCGCAGACGCCCTGAAAAAGGCGACCGAGGAGCGCGGACCCTCGGCAGCATCGAAACTCCGCGGTACGCTTCTGGACGTCTTTCGTGAGGCAATCGAACACGGACACGTCGAGGTCGGAAAAAACCCGGTTGATGCGGTGTTCAAGCCCGAGGTCGTTGTCAGACGCACGCGCCTGACGCTGGAGGACTATCGGGCAATCTACGCGAAAGCCAAGGAAGACCCGGCCAATCGATGGATCGCCAATGCGATGGAACTTGCATTGGTCTGCGGGCAGCGCCGGGAGGATATTGGCAAGATGCGGTTCGATGACGTTCAGGACGGCTTTCTGCTGGTCGAACAATCCAAGGGGCGCGAAGGCAACCGGGCCAAGCTCAGGATTCCGGTATCGCTACGACTCGACGCGCTGGGCGTCACTCTTGAGGAGGTGATTCGCCGCTGCCGCGATAACGTCATCAGCAAGCACATGATCCACCTGGTGCAGAAGACGAGTCTTGCGTCCCCTGGCGGTACGCCGTCACTTGAATACATCAGCACCATGTTTGCAAGGATGCGGGATGCGGCGGAGATCGCGGTTGAGGATGGGCGCACGATGCCGACGTTTCACGAACTCCGGTCACTTGCCGCACGCCTGTACACGGAGCAGTACGGGGCTGAATTCGCCCAGGCTTTACTGGGCCACAAGTCGGCAGAAATGACTGCGCTTTATCGCGATTCTCGGGGCCGGGAGTGGACCGAAATCAGGCTTCAGGCGGGATAAGACTTTAGATGAATTTTGGATGAATATTAGACGGGCCTTGCAGATAAAGGCTGAGCGGCCTGTTTTATATCCGTCAGAATGATCTCGACCGAGTTCGGCTCGACGCCGAGCGATTCGCAGGTCGCCTTCGTGATGGCTTCGACGAATTCGCGCTTCTGTTCGAGCGTGCGTCCTTCGAACAGTTCGACATGAAACGTGGGCATGGCATTTCTCCGTGGCTTAAGACATTGGGTTGTTGAAAACGAACGATGCGCAAGCGTCAGTTGCGATACGAACCATCCATGCGGTCCAGCTTGCGCAGCAGCGCGGGCCATTCCAGCGCGCCTTCTACGGCGCCGCCGTCGTACAGTTGTTCTGCCGTGCGGTCCGCTACTGCGGCGGACGGCAGCACCAGTTCCATGCCGCCAGCCTGCGCCTGCAGCTGGATCTCGCACGCCTTGATCAGCGTCGCCATCAGCACGTAGGCTTCCGCGACCGTACGCCCCGCCGTCAAGGTGCCGTGATTGCGCAGCAGCATGGCGGGCTTGTCGCCGAGATGGGCGACAAGCCGTTCGCCTTCTGCGGGGCTGAACGAGAGTCCCTCGTACTCGTGATAGGCGAGTTGTTGATGAAAACGCAGCGCGTGCTGCGACGCCGGCAACAAGCCCGCGGGCTGCAGCGAAACGGCGATGCCGGCGGTGTTGTGCAGATGCATGACGCAGAACGCATCGGCGCGTGCCGCGTGGACAGCCGCATGCAAAGCGAACCCGGTTGCGTTGACCGGATGCTTGCTGGCCCCGACGATGTTACCTGCAATGTCGATTTTCACCAGATTCGAGGCGCAGACTTCGTCGAAGGCGAGACCGAACGGATTGATCAGAAAGTGGCCAGGCTCGTCGGGGACGCTCGCGGAGATGTGCGTGTAGACGAGATCGTCCCAGCCGTTTAACGCGGCAAGCCGGTAGGCAGCGGCCAGATCGACGCGGGGCTGTTGCTCCGCGGCGGATAGCGGGCCTGGTGCGGCAATACGTCCTGCGGGCGTGTGAGTAAATGACATAGGTGTCTCCAAGTAAGCTGGCCGTTACCTAAGGCTAACCGGCGCGCGTGACAGAGCGCGGTGGGCGTCGCAGTTCGGCTGGCTTGAGTGTAGCCGGTGCGTGCTTGCCGTGACGGCGGCGCGCCAGTGTTTGCACGCCCCACGTCGCGACCACGAATGGCGCCGTCATGACGGGCAATCCGTAGTGTGCGGCCGCCTGTTGCAGAACAATAACCAGCACGATTGCGCCGAGCGTCGCGAGCCAGCCGGTGTCGGCGAGCGCGAGTGCCGTTAGCGCGCCGTTGAATCCTGGCAGGCCTGCGTCGAACGAGGCGGGGCTCGCACCGAGCAACAGATGTGCCGCGCTGGACATACTTGCGCCTGCCAGCGCCCACGCTGCAAGCCGGCATGACGACGCGGCGATGCCGGCCAGCACGAACAAGCCAGCCACCGCGCCTGACGCAAAGCCAGTCTGTGCGAGCCCTGCAAGCACGCCATCCGGGATGCGGGAGAACGTGGCGAGGTGAGCGGGTGCAAGCGGCGCGGCGTCGGGCTTGATCAATGGCAGCCACAGCCAGGTGACGATCAGGCACGGACTCGAATAGACGCTGAGGCCCCGCATGCGTAGCCAGCGTGACCACGGCTCGAGTCCCCAAGCCGTGGCGGTGCCCGCGAGAATCGCAACCGCGGCGGCGGTGGCGTCGTCGGCGATGAATGTGAATGCCGCCAGCCCGGCCAATGCACCGTTGAAGCCATGAAGTCCATCGCGCGTACCGGCCTCGCTATAACCGGCCAGCAGGGCGCTGATATTCGCTGCCACGGCGCCAGTCAACGCCGCGCAAGCCAGGCGCGGATCGCAGACAAGCCATGCCGCGACGAGGCATGCGCCGGTGAAAGCATTGGTCTGCAGGACGATCTGGCCGAGACTGCGCAAGAGCGTGCGCAGCGCGGCGGATTCTGCCTGGTTGGACACGTCGTGCATGGTGGCGAGGCGGTATGGCGGTTTGGCGGGACCGCGTGACGCGAGGGCGCCGCGGTCAGTTCTTTGCGAACTGCGAGCATAGGGTACCGGCGCCGCGCCCGGCATCCCGGGGCGATGATAGTGGCTATTTGTGATGCGCTTTGAGGGCGCAGCGCGCGCGTGCCGGTCTTGCTACGATAGAAGTCCGGCACGCGCGGCCTCGTACGCAGATACTTGCGAACCCGTGCCCACCGCGCCGATCCACAAGGAGGCAAGACTATGCGTGAAGTACGTTGGGCATCGGAGGAGGGCGACGGCGTCGAACATCTGGTGTTCGAGGCAGGTGACGAGGGTTTCTTCGTCGAGAGCGCCGTTGTCGGGCAGCGCTATGGGAAGGGCTACGGGCTTTACTACCGGGTGCGCTGTGATCCGCGCTGGCACGTCACTTACGCGTTCCTCAAAATCATGGGTGGCGGCGAGCTGGAGCTGCACAGCGACGGTGACGGTCATTGGCGCGATGGCCAAGGCGCGACGCTCGGTGCCATCGACGGCTGCACCGACATCGATATTGCCGCAACGCCGTTCACCAATACACTGCCCATCCGCCGTCTGCAACTGGCCGAAGGCGAGCGCCAGCCGATCGAGGTGGCGTACATCTCGACGCCGGACCTGCAGGTGACGCGTGTCCAGCAGGCCTACTCGTGTATCGCATTGAACCGCGAATATCGCTATGAAGGGATCTTTCGTAACTTCAGCGCCAACATGACCGTGGACGAAGATGGCCTGGTCATCGACTACCCTACGCTCTTCACGCGCTTGCCGCGAACGCGCTGACGCCTGTTGCCGGGCTAAGCGGGGGATGCTGGGCGGCGAAACGGTCGATCCTGGCGGCAATGCCTACGGGGTCGCGCAAGACGACCCAGTGGCCGGCGTCGATCGGCTCGCGTGCATAGTCGCCAAGCCATTTTTCGAGTCCGAGCGAGAGCGCAGGTGCCACGTATCGGTCACGCAGGGGCACGATGAATTGCACCGGCGCATGGGCGCGGCGTGCACGTGGATGAAACAACTGGTCGATAAAGTTGGCCCGGTAGAGGTTCAGACCGTTGATCGCGTTGCGCAGCTGGTCCGGATCTCGCTCAGCGCGCACGTGCTCGGAGAGGCGCAACCACAGGGGCCAGCCACGGGCAACGCCCCCGCGCCATGCGAGTTCCGGCAAGAGCGGCAGATGAAACAGGAAGATGTACCAGGACCTCAGTGTTTGCCGCAGACCGCTCGCTAACGGCCGCGCGGCACGCTGCCCGGAGGATGGCCCGCCTTGGCCGCGCAAACCGAGTGCGGCATGGTCGAGACTCGGGCCGGAGATCGACGTGAACGAGGCAATGCGGCCTTCGAACGCAGCGCTGGTGACGGCTTCCCAGCTCTGGATCGATCCCCAGTCGTGGCCTACCAGATGAAACGCCCAGCCAGCGCAGGTGGCGTCGGCCACGGCAGCGAGATCGGCGGCGAGCCGTTCGAGACGATACCCGTCCCGGCGAGGCGGCGCATCCGAAGCGCCGGCGCCGCGCACGTCATAGGTGATCACGCGATAGCGCCCGTCGAGTTGCGCCCGCAGCGGCTCCCAGACCGCGGCCGAATCCGGATAGCCGTGCACGAGCACCATTGGCGGCGCGTCGCGCGGTCCGCTGATGTACACCGCAAGGCGGACGTCGCCGACGTCGACGACAAGCGCGTCGCGGATCATGCGGCCGCCCGCACGCCGCGGCGGCTTGCTTTTAGCGCGGCAGGGTTGGCGGCATTGGCCGAATCGACCGCGGCGACAAGACCGTCGATGCGCGCCAGTTGTGCACGATTATCGTGATCCCAAGGGTGGTAACTGGGTTTGAAAAAGCGCAGCCATTCCAGTGCGATGCCTGGGAATACGCCGTGCCTCGGTCCGTAGAGGAATTTGACGACCCGCCACATGCCGCGCAGATGGCCGCCGCGTTTGCGATCGGCGATCAGGAGGCGCACGTGGTAGTCGAATACGATCAGCCAGAACACCAGCGTGACGGTCAGCATGGTGCCGGTGCGCAGCAGATAGCGCGCGAGACCGGGCTTGACCACGGTGTTCCACACGTCGAATGAAACCGCCTTGTGTTCGGTCTCTTCGAGCGCATGCCAGGTCCACATCTGCGCATAGCCTTCGACCGATCCACCCACGCGGGTATCGTCCTCCAGCAACAGGCCGGCCAGCATCGCGGTGTAGTGCTCGAGTGCGACGGTCATCGCCAGTTGGAACGACTTCGGCATCTTGCGATTGAGGTTGAGGAACATCCCGAGACGCCGGTCAAGCTTGTGCGCAGGAAGGCCCGCGTTCTGCAGCAGATCGTTGTACTCGATGTGCTCGCGGGTGTGCATCGCCTCCTGGCCGATAAATCCGAGCACCTGCTTTTTCAGCACCGGGTCGTGGATCCGGTCGCGGTAATTGCGCACACTGTCCATGAAGAAGCGCTCGCCCGCGGGAAACAGCAGCGAGAGCGCATTGAAAAAGTGCGTCACATGTGAACCCTGCTGATGCCAGTCGCAGGCACGCTCAGGTGGTAAAGCGAAACGAAGGTCGCGGCGAACGGGCATCATGGCCTTTCTCCTTATGATCCTTATGGTCCTTATGATCCTTATGGTCCTTATGGTCCTTATGGTGCTGACAGTGCTAATGATGCTGATGATGCTTGTGAGTTACGCGCGCCGTCCGGCAGCTTCCGCCGCGCGGGCGCGCTTGTGCGCAATGCGTTGCATGCGGCGCGTTTGCATCACGACGAGCGTCTGATAGGCGGCCGGCAGCGTGCGGGCGAGCCAGTCGGCGGCACGCGCGTCGCGGCCGATCAGCACGCGCCGCCTGTTTTTGCGCACGCCGTCGAGAATCACGCGCGCGGCTTCATCGGCGGTCGTAATGAAGAGCTTTTCGAAATCGTCCTTACCTTGCTGTTCGCTCTCGATCATGAAACCAACCATATTCGAGGCGATCCGGCTCGATTGCGCGATGCTGGTGCGGATGCCGCCCGGATGCACGCAGGTAGCCGACACGCCGCATTTCATCAGGTCGAGCTCCTGGCGCAGTGCCTCAGTGAAACCGCGCACGGCAAACTTGGTGGCGTTGTAGTCGCTCATGCCTGGTTGTGCGAACAGACCAAACACGCTCGACGTGTTGACGATATGCCCGGCGCCCGAAGACTTGAGATGCGGCAGAAACGCCTTCGTGCCATGTACGACGCCCCAGAAGTTGATGCCGACAATCCATTCGAGATCGGTGTACTCCATCCCGTCGATCGTGCTCGACAGTGCAACCCCCGCGTTGTTGAACACGAGATTCACGCAACCGTGCTGGGCTACAGTCTCGGCGGCCCAATCGAACATGGCCGCGCGATCCGCCACGTCGAGCACACGCGTTGTCACGCGCAGCGGCGCGCCGACGATCTGCGGCGCCGCGCCCTGCGCGAGCTCCGCTGTTTCGGCGAGGCTCTTAGCGTTGCGGTCCGCGAGCGCCAGATGGCAGCCTTCGCGTGCCAACTGGACGGCCAGCGAGCGGCCCATGCCTGAACCTGCTCCGGTAATCGCGGCAACCCGGTCTGTGAAACTTTTCATTGCGTTTCTCCCATGCTCCCTGAGCGGTGCCTTGTTGTTTTGTCTGTCTGTGAAGCCGGTGTGATCGATTGCATGCTCCGAGCGCTGGCCGCGTCTCAAGTCACCTCGGCCGACGACGGAGCCGGTGTGCCGCCCTGCATCGCAGCGGTAGCGTGCGCTTCCGGCGCTGCATTCGGCTGTCCGGCAGGCGCATAGGCGAAGTAGTCGTCCATGCTGAACGTGCTGGTGGCCTGGCGGAAACGAAACGCAAAGCCGGGCCACAGCGTGGTGTTCTTGCCGGTTTTCGGATCGAGATACCAGCTCTTGCAGCCGCCGGTGGACCAGATTGCGCGGCCGAGCGTTTGCTGGATCTGCTCGTTGTAGGCGCGTTCGACCTGTGGCAGCACTTCGATTGCAGCGGTTCGTTCGGTCTTCATGGTCTGCAGGGCACGCAGGATGTATTCGACCTGCGACTCGATCATGTAAACCATCGAATTATGGCCAAGCCCGGTGTTCGGGCCGACGATCATGAAGAAGTTCGGATAACCAGGTAACGTGGTGCCGAGGTAAGCATGCGCACCGTCGCGCCATGTATCGACGATATCGACACCGCCTTTGCCTAGCACCACACCGCGTGGGAACGGATCGGCGACCTGGAAGCCGGTGCCGAAGATCACGCAGTCGGCGGGATGGCGCACGCCGTCGGTGGTGATCACCGCATCTTTTTCGACGCGTGCAATCCCGCTCGTCACGACCGAGACGTTCTGGCGCGACAGAGCAGGGAAGTAGTCGTTCGAAATCAGGATGCGCTTGCAGCCCATGGTGTAATCGGGCGTAAGCGTGGCCCGCAACTGCGGATCGGGCACCTGACGGCGCAGATGACGCAGTGCGATTTTTTGCGCGCTCTTCATCAACGAAGGATGTACCGCAAAGCCGAACGCCCGTGATTCCAGCATGCAATAGAGACCCGCACGCATCATCTTCTGGGTGAGCGGCAGATGCCGGAACAACCACTGTACGAGCGGCCTCACCGCGCGGTCAGCTTTCGGCATGATCCACGGTGGAGTGCGCTGAAACAGATTCAGTTGCGCGACGCGCGGTGCGATCTGCGGCACGAACTGGATCGCGCTCGCGCCGGTGCCGATCACGGCGACGCGTTTTCCTTCGAGCGAATAGTTGTGGTCCCATTGCTGTGAGTGGAAGGTCTTGCCCTTGAAGCTGGCAACACCCGGGATGTCCGGTAGGGCCGCACGGGACAGGCCGCCCATGCCCGACACCAGCACGCGCGCCGACCACTGCTGGCCATTGGCGAACAACATTTGCCAGCGATGGCGCGTCTCGTCATAGGTGGCGCTGACCAGTTCGTGTCCGAAGCAGATATGCCGCGAGTCGGCCTTTTCGGCGACCATAAAGTCGGTCATGCCGGCCTGCCGGAGCCGGATCGCCATGCCGAGTCCGGCAAAGCCCGAACCGATAATCGCGACTTCGGTCTCGAGGGGCGCCAACGCGTCGGGGGGCATGTGCGTGCGTTCATCCGATCCGTCTCCTATTTTCCACTCTTAACTGTGACATTGAGTAATGTAACGATAGGGGCTGAGATCGAATCACGCAAGAAGCGGTTTAGATTGCTGACTCTATGGAGGCGGGGAGAGAAGCGGGCGGGGTGTGGCCGGGAGGCCGTTGGGAGAGGCCGCGAGAGCCACTGCGCGGCCGGGGCGCCATTCCACTATGCGGAATAGCGCCAGAGTGAAACCGAGGAAACGACAAAAGCAGCTGCCGCTTCCTTTACTGTGTGACGGCCCGCGCCACGGCAACTGCGCGCACAGGTGCCGGTTCGCTCGCTTCGCTGCTCTGCACGATATGCAACTCGCGCGTGCGTACCGGCAAGCCGCATTGCGCATCGTTGAGCGTCTGGCGCACCTGGCGCGCGAGATCCCAGCGCATATCCCAGAACACATCGATATTCGCCCATACGCGGACGTTGAGCACCACCGTGCTGTCGTCGAAGCGGGTCACCATGACTTGCGGCGCGGGTTTCTGCAGCGCGCGCGGGTCGGAGGCGGCGAGGGCGCGCAGCGCACCCAGTGCGTGATCGACGTCGTCACGCACGGAGATTTCCACTTCCAGATCCAGACGGCGGGTCGGATTGCGGTTGTAGTTGCGAATCGAATTGCTCCACAGCGCGCTATTCGGCACGTATTCGCAGATGCCGTCGGATTTGGTGAGGCGCGTTGTGAACAGACTGATTTCTTCGACCGTGCCTGCGACGGTGCCCGTACCGGCTTCGATCGAATCGCCCACCTTGAAGGGCCGTAACAGCAACAGCATGATGCCGGCCGCGATGTTCTGCATCGTGCCTTGCAGCGCGAGTCCGATCGCGAGACCGGCAGCGCCGAGCACCGCGACGATGCTGGCCGTCTGGATGCCCAGTTGCGATAGCGCACCGATGATCGCGACCACGCGAATGCCCCACAGGCTGGTGTCGCACAGGACGGGGCGCAACGTGGCGTCCATGCGCGACTGACGGGTGAGCAGGCGGTTGAGCGAGCGCGAGATGCGGCGTGCGACCCACCAGCCAACCACGAGGATCAGCGCGGCGGCGCACAGGTGCATTGAGATGGTGGTGAGCGCATCCCAAAGGAAGGTCCACCGGTTCGGGTGGATCTCAGCGAGAAGATTCTGCATGGCCTTGACGGTCCTTGTTTTCAGGCGACGGCGCGCATGGCGCCGCGCGGTGGTTCAAAAGAGGCAATGGGTGCCGGCGCGCTCGCACGAGGCAAGCGCTACGCCGCAGCGGCGGGGCAACCCGAAAACGACGCTGTAAAGCGTGCGGAGAAGGGACCGCTTCGAAAAGGTAAAGTTCTACCGATACAACGTTTTTGACAATCAGATTGGCTGGAATGCGCGCTGCGGGACGCACATGATACCGGCTCGCAGATGGGCTGTTATGACCCCGTCACCCCTGGAAGGGAACATGGAGGGTGGAGCGAGATAGCGGAGTTGCGTCGCAGGGAGGCAGAAATTTATTTTGGAGCACGAATGAACCAGGTTGGCTCGGCTTCGTGCTCCGCTTCGTACGCTATTGGACGCTTATTTCGTCGCCAGACTCGCCACCAGTTCGCTGTTTTGCCAGACATTGTCCCGCACTGTGATCTTTTGCGGAATCAGATGCGCGCCGTAGAAAGCGTCCGCGACGCCCTGTTGTGAACGGACGATCTCGTCGGTCACTGCAGTGGTGCCGTAGGGGGAGCGGCGCACCCAGGTCTCGACCAGTTTCTGATCGAGGCCCACCTTCGGTGCAATCAGCGCGGCGGTTTCGTCGGGATGCTGGTTGACCCATTGGCCTGTCGTGCGCAACTGGCCGAGAAGCGCGCCGATGATATCGGGACGTTGCTGGGCGAAGTCACGAGTCGCCTCATAAAAGCTATGCGCCGTGTCGACGTTCGAATAGTCGGCCAGTGTGCGGGCCTTCAGCGCTCCCTGCGCGGCGGCATAGTAAGGATCCCAGATGACCCACGCATCGACGTCACCGCTTTCGAACGCGGCGCGAGCGTCCGCAGGCGGCAGATAGACCGGCCGGATATCCTCGTAGCGCAAGCCCGCCTTCTGCAGGACTTCGAGCAGCAGGAAGTTCGCGCTCGAGCCTTTTTGCAGCGCGACACGTTTGCCCTTCAGGTCGGCTATCGCCTGTAGCGACGAGTCGGACTTGACGATGACCGCCTCGGTATGACGTCCCTCCGGTTCCGCGCCCACATATACGAAGTTGACGCCGCCCGCCTGCGCAAACACCGGTGGCGGCGCTCCCGTATAACCGAAGTCGATACTATTCGCGTTCAATGCTTCGAGCAGTTGCGGGCCGGCCGGAAACTCGAACCATTTCACGCTGTAGCCGAGCGGCTTGAGCTTCTGCTCGAGTGAGCCTTGTGCTTTCAGGACCGCGAGCAAGCCGGCTTTCTGATAGCCGATGCGCAACACCTTGCTTGTGGCGCTGCTGGTCTCCTGGGCGAAGGTGTTGCCGGCGGGCAGCAGCGTCAATGAGGTGAACGCGGCCAATGCGATGAACGTGGTCAACGCTCTACGGGTGGCGAGACGTGCGCGGCCGTCAGGTTTGCTGGTCATTCAGGAGTCTCCATGCGTGCGGTCGATGCAGCAGCCGGGCTCGTTCATTCCACGCGTCCTCGCGTGTTGTATGTCGGCACTGCTGTAATGACGTTGCGGCTGCGGTGAAAGGATCGTCGCATGGACGTGCCGTAGCGCAAACCAAGCAATGGAGCTTTGGATATGACGCGCATGAAGGAGCCGGTCTGCTGCGCGTGACAGGAGTGACCGCAGGAATAACAGCGAGAACGACTACGGGACTTACTTTTTAGCTTTTGTCCGCTCTGCGCGGGCGTCGCGTGCCGTTTTCGCCTCAGCCTCGGTTGACACCGGCGGTGTGCCCTCGTGCGTGCTGCCGAGCTTTTCCAGGATTCCCGCGACGCGGTCGCCGAGGTAGTCGCCGGACGCTTCTTCGAGCGCACGGTTCATCTCCGTTTCGACCAGCACCATCGCCAGTGGCCGGACCCGCCAGATCGCCTCGACCAGCGCCGGCACGTCGGCAGGCGGCGGCAGCGCGCCGGCGTCGTAGCGGTCGAGCTGGCGCACGACCAGGTCGACCATTGCCTTGGCGACGGCATTGAAATGTGGACGCGAGATCCGCACGGCGTCGAGCAGATCGGCGAGCGGAATGCCTTCATGCGCCATGGTGGCGCCGGCCGACAGCGCCGCAGGACTATTGGCGACGAACGACAGGCCGTTGCGCTCGAGCAGGCCCAACTCGACCGCTTTGGACAACGCGCCCGGCGAGGCCTTGTCGCCGAACATCTTTAGCAGTTCGACCGGCGAGTACTTTTTCGGCCGTTCACGCGACCAGCGGCTGCCGATGGCCGTTTCCAGCCCGAGAATCGAGCGCAGGTCGTGGCCTTCGTCGACGGCCTTGATCAGGTCCTGGATGTTGGCGAGCGTGTAGCCGCGCGCCAGCAGGTGATTGATCAGCTTCAGCCGCGATACGTGGGTATCGTCGTACACGCCGACCCGGCCACGTTTTTCCGGCGGCGCTAGCAGGCCGCGGTCCTGATAGGCGCGTACGTTTCGCACGGTGCTGTCCGTCACCCGAGCGAGTTCGTCGACGGTGTATTCGTTGCGCGGCGCGGCCGGCGTTGGGGACGGAGAGGGGGGCGTTTTCGGCATGGGGAGATTTTAACGCGTGACGAACCAGGCCAGCCGCTCGTCCGGCAACGCCGCGTCTCCCACGCCCAAGGTACGCTGGGACTCAGCTCTGCGAACAGACGTCCGGCTTCTACGCTTGAGGCGGACGGGGTTTGTGGTGCGTAGCCGCATGCTTCGGCTTGGCCTTGGGATGAGCGCCCGACGACGGGCGCGCATTCGTGGCATGAGGCGTGGTCTGGCCTTCACCAAACGTAAAGGTCTGCGAGGTTTGCGCATACGCGCTGACGGACAGCAACAGCGCCGCGCACCCCAGACAGGTCGAAAGCTTCATGGATCCTCCTTCTGAACGAGCCCGTGAGCATACCGCAATGCGCCGGACAGCCGTCCGTTCCGGTTCGAGCTATCAGCCGCTTTGCGCAGGAAACACCGGTTCGCCCAGCGTCAGCATCAGCCGGTTCGCCCACGCGAAAATGGCGATCGCATGCGTCAGGTCGAGAATCTCCGGCTCGGTGAACCCATATGCTTCGAGCCGTTTGATGGCTTCGGCATCCACAGCTTCGGGATGCTCGGTCAACTCGATCGCGTTGCGGATGATGGCCCGTTCACGCTCGGTCGTGCCGGCGCTGGCGGGATCCTCGAAAACCTGCTCGATGGCGTCCGTGCGCTTCGCCAGTTGTCCGAAGCGTTGCGCGTGCACCGACGCGCAATACACGCAGCCATTGATACGAGAAACCACGGTGCTCGCCAGTTCGCGCTCCGCACGCGGCAGCCCGCCCGGGAATACGCCCAATGGCGGCAGCGTGCAATTCGACGGACGCGATGTCACCGGCGTGCAGCCGGACGTACTCGCGGGGCTGGGTCTTGCGCGCACGTTTCAGCAGGGAGGCGGGAGAGGGCAGACACGCGAGGGGCTCACACCGCTCGCACGCTGCTACGCAGTTGGCCGCACCGGTACCGGCACAGTCCGCGCAAATCGCCGCGCCCCCGCCACACACGCCACCACCATCACCGTCACGACGATCATCACCGGCGGCACCTGCTCATGCAGTAGCACGCCGGCCAGCACGAGCCCAAAAAACGGCTGCAGCAACTGCAACTGTCCGACGCTGGCAATGCCGCCCAACGCGAGCCCTCGGTACCAGAACACAAAGCCGATCAGCATGCTGAAGAGCGACACGTACGCGAGCCCCCACAGCGCGGCCTGACTGACGCCTTCAAACGAAGCCGGCCACGCCCACCACGTGAGCGGCACCATCACCGGCAGCGAGAGCACCAGCGCCCACGAGATCACCTGCCAGCCACCGAGGTGCCGCGACAGTCGGGCACCTTCCGCATAGCCGAGCCCGCACACGACGATCGCGGCCAGCATCAGGGCATCGCCGAGCGGCGATGCATGCAGCCCGTCGCGCACCGCAAACGCGACGACCGCGCAGCTGCCGAGCGCTGAAAACAGCCAGAACGCCGGCTGCGGACGCTCGCCGCCGCGCAGCACGCCGAAGATAGCGGTGGACAGCGGCAGCAGGCCAATGAACACAACCGCATGAGCCGAGGTGATATGGCGCAACGCGAGGGCGGTCAACAACGGAAAGCCGACCACCACGCCCAGCGCGACGATGAGTAAAGGCAGCAAATCGCGCCGCGCCGGGCGCGTCTCGCGAAACACGAGCAGCAGAATGAGCCCGAGCGTGCCCGCAATCGTCGCGCGCGCCACGGTCAGGAAGATCGGATCGAGCCCCTGCACGGCGATGCGTGTGGCGGGCAGCGACCCGCTGAAGATCAGCACACCGAGTAAACCGCTCACCCAGGCACTCGAGGCGCGACTATGGCCGGGGCCGCCGTCTATGGACTTTTGCATCGAGATTTCCATCCGCGCGATTAAACCGCCACCATGCTCCTGGGCGGCTAAAAGTGTAAGCTACGGATCAGTACAATTCGTGCAAACTGTACCGAACGTGGAGCAGTACAGATGGTAGAAAGCAGCAGAGACAATCCGGGGTACATTTCGTCGTCGCGCACCCGCGTTGAAGTCGTGATGGACGCATTGCGCGAACGCATTGCGAGCCGCTCGCTGATGCCCGGCGCCCGCGTGCCGTCGATCCGGGTCATGACGGAGACGCTTCGCGTGTCGAAATCGACGGTGGTCGAAGCCTATGACCGGCTGGTCGCGGAAGGCGCCATCGTCGCGCGGCGCGGCTCGGGGTTTTTCGTCTCCGGCCATGCGCCGCCGCTCGCGCTGGCCGATCTGGGCCCGCGTCTGGACCGTCAGGTCGACCCGCTGTGGCTCACGCGGCAATCGCTCGAAGCCGGGCAGAAGGTGCTCAAGCCTGGCTGTGGCTGGCTGCCGGCGTCATGGTTGCCGGAAGACGGCGTGCGGCGTGCGCTGCGCGCAGTGGCGCGTGACCCGCATGCCGCGCTGGCCGATTACGCCACGCCGCCTGGCTTGCCCGCACTGCGCCAGCAACTCGCCTGGCGTCTTGCCCAGCATGGCGTCGACGCGCCGCCCGAGCAGATCATTCTGACCGATGGCGGCACCCATGCGCTCGATCTCGTGTGCCGCTTTCTGCTCGAACCGGGCGACACCGTGCTGATCGACGATCCGTGCTACTTCAACTTTCAGGCGTTGCTGCGCGCCCATCGCGCTCGCATCGTCAGCGTGCCGTACACGCCATCCGGACCGGACCTGGCGAGCTTCGAGCGGGCGCTGATCGAGCACCGCCCGCGCCTCTATGTGACCAACTCGGCCATTCACAATCCGACCGGCGCGACATTGGCGCCGGCGGTCGCGCATCGCCTGCTGAAGCTGGCTGGCGAGCACGACCTGCTGATCGTCGAGGACGACATCTTCGCCGACTTCGAAGACGAAGCCGCGCCGCGTCTGGCCGCTTTCGACGGGCTCGCGCGAGTGGTGTCGATCGGCAGTTTTTCGAAGACGCTCTCGGCGGCCGTGCGCTGCGGCTTCATCGCGGCACGCGCCGACTGGATCGAACCGTTGATCGACCTGAAGCTCGCGACCTCGTTCGGCAACGGCCAACTGGCAGCGAGTGTGGTGCATCGCCTGCTGGTGGACGGCACGTACCGGCGGCATCTCGAAGGCCTGCGCGCGAAACTGGCCGACGCGATGGGCGAAACCATCCGGCGCCTCACGCAAGCGGGCCTCGAGGTGTGGACCCGGCCGCGTGCAGGCCTTTTCGTCTGGGCACGGTTACCCGCTGAACTGGATGCGGCAGAGATTGCGCGGCACGCGCTGGCGGACAACGTGGTGTTGGCGCCGGGCAATGTGTTCAGCGCTGCGCAATCGGCGGCGGGGTTCTTGCGCTTCAACGTTTCGCAGTGCAACCGGCCGAAGGCCTACGAAGCGCTGCAGCGCGCGATGGATCTTGCGCAGTTGCCCGTTTGAGGCTACACCTCAGCGTGCTCAGACGGCTGGCGCTGAGCACGGCAGCGAGCGCCACATTAGGCGCCCGCAGATGGACTCCGAGCGGACTCATTTACACAGCATCAGCACCCGCGCTTCATCCGTGCAATTCGACTTCACAGGCGCTTTTTCCGCGGTTTGCGCGGGCGCCGGGGTCGTTGTGCCGGCCTCACGACGGGCGACGCAGGCACGCAGATGCTTTTCCACCGGCCCGTAGTATTGCCAACCTTTGCCGAGACTGGGCAATTCCATCTTTACCTGCTTCCACTTCGGATGACCGTGCTCCTGCAGGTTATCGAAGTTCGTACACAGCGACTCGGCGAAGCGATCGAGATTGACGATCGTATCGCGCAACCCGTAATCGTAGGTGACGAGGAAGGCCTTCACGGTGAAGGTCGGCACGTCTTCCTTCAACCAGTTCGGATAGCTGGCCGTGTGAATGATGGCCGGAAAGTAGGTCTGTTTTGCGCGCGCGGTTTCGGGTGCGTTGGGATCGACACGCAGCAGGCGCAACTGCTGCAGCAGCTCGGGGTTCATGTCGGTAAACAGCTTGGCGGGCTGGCCGACCACGATCACTGCCACATCGATCTTCTTGACGATCAGCGCGGCGAGCGCGTCCTCGTTGCTGAAGTGTTGAACGTTCTGATCGGGAATTGGCTGGCCGAACATCAGGTGATAGATGGTGTTGGCGGACTGCGCCGTGCCGCTGCCGAGCAGGCCGACGCTAATGTTCTTGTCCTTGATCTCGTTGATGGTCTTGATCGGTGAGTCGGCGCGCACGACGAAATTGATCTCTTCGTCGTAGAGCGGCATGATGAGCCGCAAGGGCCGGATCGCCTGGCCCGCATCGGCATTGCCGGCGTTGGCCATGTCGACGTAGGCCTGATAGACGTCCGACTGCACGAGCGCGAGCTTGACGCCTGGCTCAAACCGCATGCGCTGGACGTTCTCCGCCGATCCCTTCGACGGCATGACTTCGAGGTCGATGCCGACCGGCTCGGCCACCCATTTCGCCAGATCCGCGCCAATCTGAATATAGGTGCCGCGTTCGGGTCCGGTGACGATCTTGTAGTGCGCATTGTCGGCAAGCGCGATTGAAGACACCAGCATCAATCCGAGCCACCCCGCCAGCATTGTCTTGAGCATGGTCGTTCCACCTATCGGTCTGGTTTGAATAGGCTTCGCGCGGTGAGCCGCGACGAAGCATCGGTGAGTCGGTTCTGCAACTTCCAGATATTGCGTCTTGCGAGGTGCCTAAAACTTGCGGTCGGACTTGCGCGATTTGCCGGCCGCTCAGAGGGTCGCTCAGTGGGCCGCTCAATGAGCGGGCGCCGCCGCCGATGCCGGCGAGTTTCGCCAGCCGGACTCCGAGATAGCGCGTACCTGTGCATCGACGCCGCCAGGGGCGGCAGGCGCTACCTGAGTGGCCGGAGCGGGCTGTGAGGGCTGAGGGACCTGGGCAACAGGGGCGGCTTTCGGAGGCGGCGCGGCATGACTGCCGAGCGGCGCCCAACCGGTTGCGACGATCGCCTGTTGCAGTAGCGACTTCGCCTGGGGACTGCCGTTATCGATCGCGAGGGCGTCGCTGGCGCTGTGTTGCACACAGCCCCACAAGTGGTCCTTCATGCATACGTTCGCCGTTTGCAGTGCGGCGTCGCGGCGTTGCTCGAGCGGCCTGAGTTCGCTCTGGACCGTGCGCGCATCGGCGTTGTCGGGTTCCATCGAGAACGCTGCGTTTAGCGCCGCTTGAGCGCCCGACAGGTCATGGGCGTCTGCGTACGTATGCGCGGCGCGCAGGCTTTCGGGCAAATCTCGATAGTGCGGGACGACGACCGGCGGGGCCACCACCGGCGTGGGGACGGCGGATGAATTGATGGCCCCCGTGCTGGCTCGCGTGTTCGTTGTCTGATCCGGCGTGTACGGCGCAATGGAGCCTGCCGTTGATCGGGTGTCCTGCTCATCGTAAGCCGGCGTACTCGTGTGATGATCGCGGAGTAGCGTATATCCGCCATACCCTAGTATGACGACGCCAAGCACAATCAACCCGCGCGTGAGCAGCCCGCGCGAACCCACGGAGGCACTGACCGGCACATGACCCAGTTGAGGCACCGGTGTATTCGGTGACGCGAGTTTCTGCACGGCCAGCTTGCGTTGGGTATCCGCCTGCAGCGGACGGTGCAGCGGGCCATCCGCCCCTGCAAGGCGCGCATGCGCGGGCGTCGCGAGCGGAGCAGGTACGCCGCAGTAAGGACATAGATCGGCGTGCTGATACAACGCACCACCGCAACGTTTGCACGGCGCGGGATAACTCTGGTCAGGAGTATTTTGGGCGGACATGCGGTAACCCACCTGCGATAGGCTATGCCGATACGGCATGCTCCAGATCGTGGTCGAGGCAGCGTGCAATCGCTGCGTGAATCACGATCCACATGCGCTGGAGTTCAGCGTTCGCCACAGAAAAAATGACGACGCTGCCATGAACAATATGTGAGCTTTCGAGGTGAACGTCAATCGACGATCGCACCTACCAAGTGTGGTACACCGCACATAACGACGGGCGAACTGCGGCACATGTCGGCAGAACGAACGAAAGGGGAATTTTTTGCATCCTGCGCCGCGGCGCGAGACCGGCGAGGAGTTTGTCTGGATGAAGCGCTTAGCGAAGCCGGCCACGATGAATGCGGCTTCGCACATTGCAGCACTCAATGCTTGCGCAGCGGATGGTCCTTGAGCAGCCAGGCAAGCGCGAATGCCAGCACAACCACGCATGAGGCGGACAAATAGACCGTGTGCAGTGCGCCGGCAAAGGCCTGCAAATATTCGTCGTGCAATACCGCGGGCAACTGGTGGATAGCGGCCGGCCCGAGCGAGTGCGGCAGCTCGGTGTCGGGCGGAATCAAGGTTTGCAGGCGGGACGCGAGGCCGTTCGAAAACACCGCACCGAAGCCTGCGACGCCCACCGAACCGCCAATGGAGCGGAACAGAGTGGCGCCCGATGTGGCGACACCCATATGCCTGAACTCCACCGTGTTCTGTACGGCGAGAATCAACACCTGCATCACCATGCCGAGACCCAGGCCCAGCAGGCCCATGTACAGATACATCACATGAATCGGTGTGGAGATCTGCAACCGCGCGAGCATCGTCATCGCCACGGCGACGAGGAACGTGCCGCCGATCGGGAACATTCGGTATTTGCCGATCTTGCTGATCACGCGTCCCGTGATCACCGACATCACCAGCAAGCCGCCCATCATCGGCAGCATCTGCATGCCGGCCTCGGACGGCGTCGAACCTTTGACCACCTGCAGATAGAGCGGGATGAACGTCACCGAGCCGAACAGCGAGACGCCAATGATGAAACCGATCAGGCTGCTCAGCAGAAACGTGCGCTGTTTGAAAAGTTCGAGCGGCATGATGGGCTCGACTGCGCGCTGTTCTTCGTAAATGAAGCCGCCGATGCAAACGAATCCCATCACGAGCGTGAACCACAGTTGCGGCGACGACCACGGCAGGATCGTGCCGCCCTGGCTCGTGAACAGGATGATGCAGGTGAGTGCGCCCGCCAGAAATGCGGCGCCCATGTAGTCGATGGTGTGCTTGATATGCGCGGTGTGCGGTTTGAACACTGCACCGATCACGGCCAGCGCGAGCAGGCCGAGTGGCAGGTTGATGTAGAAAATCCAGCGCCATGACAGATGCTCGACCAGAAAGCCGCCGAGTAGCGGACCGATTACGGTGGCCAGACCAAACACGCCGCCGAATACGCCCTGATAGCGGCCGCGCTCGGCAGGCGGGATCACGTCGGCGATGGCCGCCATGGTGACCACCAGCAGGCCGCCGCCGCCGAGACCCTGCAGGGCGCGCAGCACGATCAGCTGGGCCATGTTTTGCGCAATCCCGCACAGCGCGGAGCCGACGAGGAACAGCACGATGGCCGCCTGCAGCACGATCTTGCGACCGAACAGGTCGCCGAACTTGCCATAGAGCGGCACGACGATGGTCGAGGTCAGCAGGTACGCGGTGACGACCCACGACAGGTTGTTGAGCCCGCCGAGTTCACCGACGATGGTGGGCAACGCCGTCGAGACGATGGTCTGGTCAAGCGCCGCGAGCAGCATCACCAGCAGCAGTGCCGGAAACAGCAGGCGAAGCGGCGGATGCTCCGCGCCTGTCGCGAGCTCCGCTGGGGTGGTGGTACGTTGATCCATGGAATGGGGACCTGTCGAACGGTGTGAAGCGTGTATGGAATGTGTTGAAATTAATTAACTAGGAGATTAATATATGCCACATCAGCCAATCAGTCAAATGGAAAGGAAATGACCACTGCATCGTCCGATCAGCGCACGCCGAAAGCGGGCGCAGCGGGGGCAAAGAAAAAGGCCGAGCGGGCAGCGGGCTCCGCGCCTGCCTCCAAGGCCTCCAAGGCCGCCCAGGCCGCTCACGTCGCGACGGCTGCCGCAACAGCGGACGCGGCTACTGCGCCACTTGCCGCGCGGCGGCCCGGCCGGCCCACCGGCAGCGCACGCGGGCCGGAGCAGCGCGCCCGGCTGCTCGACGCAGCGCTCACGTTGTTTGCGCGCCAGGGCATCGTCGATACGACGCTTGGCGCGATAGCCCGGGAGGCGGGTTTCACGCCGGCGATGGTGCATTACTACTTCAAGACGCGCGACCAGTTGCTCGACGTACTGATCGACGAGCGGTTCCTGCCGTTGCGCGCGGCTATCGGCGGCGCGTTCGAGGCCAATCCGGACGATCCGGTGGCTGCGATTACACAACTGGCGCGTGGGATGGTGGCGGTCGCGGTCGAAAATCCGTGGTTTCCGCCTTTGTGGGTCCGCGAGGTCATCAGTGAGGGTGGGCTGTTGCGCCAGCGTATGCACGAGCGCTTCGGGCACACCCATCACAAGGCCTCACTGGCGCGGATCGAGCAGTGGCAGAAAGAGGGGCGCGTCAACGCGGACCTGGAGCCGTCGCTGGTGTTTCTCACGCTGCTGGGTTTGACCATCCTGCCGCTTGCCACTTCGAAAATGTGGCGCAACGATCCGGTGCGGCGCAGTTTGACTCCCGACGACATTGCGCGCCACGCGGTGGCGTTGCTGGTGCACGGGCTCGCGCCGCACCGCGGGACGCGCTAGAACAGCCGCTCAGTCCGCCTGTTGTGTACGCAGCTGGGATGGGCCTGCTGTCGTCGTTCTGCGCAACTGGGCGATGCTGGCTGCTTCGACCGCGGCCGCCTGGTTACCCCAACTGCTACGGATGAAGGTCAGCACGTCGGCAATCTGCTGATCGTCGAGACGCCAGCCGAAGTCGGGCATGGCGAGCGGCGTGGGCGAAGTCGAGGTGGACGGCATGCGCGACCCGCTGAGTACGATATGGATCAGCGAGGTGGGGTCGTCGGACGTGACGACGGGGTTGCCGGCAAGAGACGGGAACGTATGGGGTGCGCCGGCGCCATCCGAACGGTGACAGGCGTTGCAGTTGTCGAGATACACGTGAGCGCCCCGCACCTGCAGATCGCCGTTGCGCAGTGCGAGTGCCGTCGCCTCCTCCGTACCGCGCGCGGCTGCGACGGTGCCTTGCGTGGTCTGAGCCTCCGCGTCCGTCTGTGTGGCCGCGGCGGCGCCACGCGACGCACTGTTGCCGGGCAGAGCCTTCAGATACTCGGCGATCGCCTTGAGATCGGCGTCGCTCAGGTACTGTGTGCTGTCGCCGACCACTTCCGTCATTGCGCCAAACGCTGCAGTGTGTGCGGTGCGCCCGGACTTCAGGAATAACACGATGTCCTCTTTCGACCAGCCGGCGAGGCCTGTGTCGAGCGCCCCTGTCAGCGTGGGCGCATTCCAGCCTGCTAGCGTGGCGCCGGCGAGGTAGCGGTCGCCGGCCGCGTCGTACTCGTTGAGCGCTTCCTCCTCTCCGGTGATGCCGTGGGGCGTATGGCATGCCCCGCAATGTTCCAGGCCCTGAACCAGATAAGCACCGCGATTCCATTCGACGCTGCGGGTCGCATCATTCCAGTACGGTCCATCATGCTTGAGGTACAGCAGATTCCAGCCGATCATCAGCGCCCGCATGTTGAACGGAAACGGTAGTGCGTTCGCATGGTTGGCCTGGTTCACCGGTGCCACTCCATGCATGAAGTAGGCGTAGAGCGCTTGCATGTCGTCCTGCGACAGGATGCGGAAGGACGGATACGGCATGGCCGGATAGAGATGCCCGTTGCGTTTGGACTTGCCTTCACGCAAGGCACGCTCGAAATCCTCGAAACTGTACGTGCCGATTCCGCTCGCCTTGTCGGGGGTGATGTTAGTCGAATAGATCGTGCCGAACGGTGTGCTCATTGGCAGGCCGCCGGCAAACGGCTTGCCGCCTGCTGCTGTATGACAGGCGGCGCAATCGCCGGCGCGGGCAAGGTAGGCGCCCCGATGCAGGCGCGCATCCTGGGATGCCGGCGGGCTGGCTGCCACAGCATCGGCGGCCGCCGCTTCGCGCACAGCCTGCGCCGGAGCGTTGCCAACTGCGAACAGAAGCGCGAGCGATACGGTAGCCGCGCAGGCTGACAATGCGTGGGGACGTGGGAATGATGTTTTCATGTGTGCGTCCTCGTCAAACGGCAACCAGTGCGCCGGGATGTTTCAGGTACCGCGTGCGAATGGCGTGAGCAGCCCAATAGGCCAGCGCGCCGACCGTGGCAGTTGGGTTGTACGAAAAGTTTTGCGGGAATGCGCTGGCGCCGAGCACGAACACGTTTGGCACGTCCCAGCTTTGCAGGTACGGGTTGACGACGCTCGAATCGGGGCGCGCACCCATGATCGCGCCGCCGGTGGTGTGGGTCGTCTGATACGGTCGCACGTCGTATTGATCGCCGATGTGCTTCGTCTTCACCACCAGCTGTTTCGATTTCATCGCACGCCCAATCTAAGCCGCCTGAGCGGTTGTGTACTGCGACATGCGGATGTCGTTGTCTTTCCAGTTGAACGTCATGCGCAGCAGCGGCTGGCCGAAGGCATCGCGATAGGTCGGATCGAGATCGAGGAAATTGTCGCGGTAGGACATCACCGAGCCTTCGGTGCCGATCGACATCGTATGCAGGTAGTTTTCTTTCATTGCCGCTTTCCAGCCGCTTCCCCAAGCGGGTGTGCCAGGCGGCAGGGCTGTTTGCTGGATGGGCCGCCCGCCGGTGAGATTGACGGCGGTGTAGGCGCCGCCGACGAAGCCAAGCGGTCCGTGATCGAAGTTGTCGCCATTGAAATTGTCGACCGCCTGGCCGCCTGCGCCAGCGCCGGCGAACGGATTCAGATAGACGTCCTGGTCGAAGAAGAGCGAAACACTGCCGTTCATCTGGTATGCGAAGTTCTTGCCGACCGTGCCGTTGCCGGTCAGCGGATCGTAGGGCTGGCCGATCTTCGAGAGCAACAGCAGGCGCACGTTGTGCATCTGGAAGGCACTCAGGATGACGAGATCGGCAGGCTGTTCCACTTCCCGGCCTTGCGCATCGATGTAGGTCACGCCGGTCGCCTTCTTGCCGGTCGAGTCGAGGTTGACGCGTATGACTTGCGTCTGGGTACGCAAGCGGAAGTTGGGTTTCTTGATCAACGCCGGGATCAGCGTGGTTTGCGGCGAGGCCTTCGAATACATATAGCAGCCAAAGCGCTCGCAATAACCGCAGAAATTGCACGGGCCGAGCTGCAGGCCGTAGGGATTCGTATAGGCCTGCGAAGCGTGGGAGGCAGGTGAAGGGAACGGGTGATAGCCGAGCGAGCGTGCGGCATCGGCAAACATCGCCGCGGCGAGGTTGTCTTTTAGCGGCGGTAGCGGATACTCGCGCGAGCGTGGGCTCTCGAACGGATTGCCGCCTTCGACGATGGCTCCGCCGAGGTTGCCTGCCTTGCCGGAGGTACCGCAGACATACTCGAACTTGTCGTAGAACGGTTCGAGTTCGTGGTAGGTCACGCCCCAATCCTGGACTGTCATGTCCGCCGGGATGAAAGCCTTGCCGTAGCGTTCTTCGTAGTGGCTGCGTAGCACGAGGTCGCTCGCGGTGGCGCGCCAGTGCATGCCGTTCCAGTGGGCACCCGCGCCGCCCACGCCGTTGCCAAGCAGGAAGGAGCCGAGCTGGCGGTAGGGCAGTGCGTCGTCGCCGGGGGCGTGACGCACCGTGACGGTTTCGGTGGCGAGGTTCTGCATCAGGCCGAGACGCACGCCGTAGGCGAGTTCGTCGGCGATCTTCGGATAGGCGAAGTCGGGGTACGTGTCGCGCGCCGGACCGCGTTCGAGAGCGAGCACGTCCAGCCCGGCTTCGGTCAGTTCCATGGCCATGATGGCGCCTGTCCAGCCGAAACCGACCAGCACGGCATCGACCGGTTTGTTCTTGATCGCTGTCATCTCAACTCTCCTCGCCCGAGATACCGACCGGACCGTAGGGGTAAGGTTTGTTCTGCCCGACGAACTCGAGAAAGTCTGCACGGGCACCGGGAAAGCCGATCATCTTCCAGCTTGCTGCGCCCTTGTTGCCGCCATGGATCGGGTCGGCCAGATAGCCTTCAATGGTGTTGGCCCGCAGGAAATCGAAGAAGGATTTGGCGTCGACGCTTTCAAACCGCAGCGCGCCTTCGTCGAGTTGATGCAGCACCGCATCCTGAACCGCGAACGGCAGGGCGGCGAAGTCCTTTCCCTCGAGCTGACGGCAATGCTCGTTGGTCGCGGCAATGCCAAGCCGATAGACCTCGCGCGGCGTCAGTCGCGATTGATAGCCGAATAGAGGACTGGCGCTGCGGAAGGGGCCTTGCATGTACCAACGTGCCGCGTGCCCGAATTCGCTCTCCATTTGCCGGTCGATAAAGACCGGCACGTCGAGTTCAAGCGCACCGGGCCCGTTATCATCGTTGGGAATGAGTACTGCGACGGCGGCGCGTAAGAAAGCCCATTCCTCCGCGTTGAAGTAGCGCGGTGTATGAGAATTTTTAGGAGGCGACGCGGAGCCGGAACTGCCAGTGGGCGAGGTGCTGCTGGAGGATTGTTGCGGCTCGCACGCGCCGAGGCTGACGGCGGCGGGCAGCAGTAGCGCTGATTTGAACATGAAACGACGCCGCGGGTTGGGTAATGCGTCGTATGTTTCGCCAAAGTTGAAATGCTGTTTCTTTCTTTCCATCGCACTTACCGATCGGTTGAAGAACGATAAGGTAGAGATGCCGGCTGCATGTGAAGTTCAATTGTTTACAGTACTAAATATTTACCATTAAATTTCAATAATAAGATGGACTCCATATTAAAAACGAAATTCCCGGCCTACACGGGAGGCAGGCGGAGTCGATCCATTATTTTGAAATAAAGGCAGGCGTGTCGATGCACGTCTGAAAGCAACAGAAAGGGCGAGTGAAAGAGCCCGCCGCGGCTCAGCCGCGAAGGTCCGCTTCGGCTATGCGTAGCATGGCGTCCGCCGCCTGCAGCAACTCAGCGGCGCGCTGCGCCTGTCCTGCGGCTTCGGCAGTAGCGAGAAAACCCGTCATCCAGAGCGAGCTGTAGAAGTAGATAGCCCGATGTGCGTCCCGTGACGGAGCCGCGCAGCGAATCAGCTCTTCTCCGTAGAAACGTCCGGCCGCGCCGACATCGGCCGCGATGTGCGCGAGCGTGGTGCCGATCGTCATCGAGGGGTCGCCATAGCAGACGAAGTCGACATCGATGATGCCCTGCAAGTCACTGTGATCGACGAGCACATTGTTGACCGTCATGTCGTCCAGAAAGCAGATGGGACGCAACGAAGCGAAGTAGGGTTCGACGGAGCGGCGTATCGCACGCAAGCGTGATGAAATATCGGAGAGCGAATCGAAAGCTGAACGCAAGGCAGCGCGTCGGAATCCCTGGCGGCAAGCCGGCGACGCGCTACCTGAATGAAGGCTTACGGGTTACGTGTTTTCTTCCACGCATCGTATGCCGCCTTGGTCGCTTCATTGGGCGGATATGTTCCGGGCAACGCCGCGCCTTCGCGAATACGCTCCGTCAGAAACTCTTCCAGTTGCTCCTGTTCGGCGGCTGCTTTGGCGACGTCGGCCGCCATCTCGCGCGGAATGACCACTACGCCGTCTGCATCGCCCACGATCACATCGCCCGGAAACACGGCCACGCCGCCGCAGCCGATCGGCACGTTGATATCGATCGCGTGATGGCGCAGCAAATTAGGCGGCGCGCTCGCGCCAGCGCAGAACACCGGCAGGCCGAGGGCAGCGATCGTGATGCTGTCGCGCACCGGACCGTCCGAGACCATGCCGGCGACGCCGCGCACCTTCAGGCGCTGCGTCAGGATCGAGCCGAACGACGCGCTATTGCGCTCGCCGCGGCAGTCTTGCACGAGCACGTGTCCGGCGGGAATCGTTTCGACGCATTTGCGCTGTGCGTACTCCGGATTCGCAAACAGTTCGAGGACATCGATGTCCTCGCGTGACGGGATATTGCGCAAGGTGAACGCAGGCCCCACCAGATTTTCGCCGGTCGGCGTAGCAAGCGGCGCGACACCCTGCATGAACGTGTTGCGCAGCCCGCGTTTGAATAACTGCGTGGTGAGCGTGGCCGTGCTGACATGACGGAGGGTTTCGAGTGTAGCGGGATCGAGTTCTTGCATCGTGAGACCAGGTGTTGTCGGGTTGAAAAGGAGAGACTACTTCAACGGATGATGGAGCGTGGGCTCGAGTCCGTGATTGTCATGACCATCGTGATTGTGGCGATTTTCGCGGCTCTCGGATAGCGGGTCGGCGGAGGCCGGGTGCTTGCGCCGGTAGCTTGCCGAGAGTACGCCCCTCGCTCTTGCGCAGCACGATCGGTGTGGCCTTCAGGCTGATGCTGGCACCCATGCAGAAAAACCATACCGCGAGGATCGGCAGCGTGCCGGTGATCAGAGCATTGGAGAAAGACCCCAGAAACTTGCCGGCGTGCGGCGCGAAGGTATGCACGCACGCACCGAGCAGCAGGGGGACGAGCATCAGCCCGCCGGGAATACGGTCGATCGCCTTCTTGATTTTCATGCCGGATGCTCCTCCACGGACGGTCTGCCCGATCGGTTTGTTGTCTTTGTCGCGCCCGGCCGCACTCCGTGCAGGTCACGGACGTCATGCCGCATGGCACCCCGGTCGATGCGCGCCACGGTCGTCGCCTCGATCGAAATTTAGCATTGACGAGTCGCGCTGCCCGGAAATTAGCGGCGCTTTGAAGTCATCGTTTACACCTAAGCGAGGCAGGCAAAAAATGGCATGACGTGGCAATTTTTGCGCAGTGCCGTTGTGCGGCAGGGCGTCCTGGATCGCTGTGTTTGGGCCTGCCCGGACGCGATGCCGTGGGCAGCGGCCGCCCTTATATCAGGTGCGGCGAAGCTTCACGGGCCGCATGGGCAGCAGCGGGTCGCGCGTGCAGGGGCACGGCACGCGTCGTGCTAATGGTGATGGGCTCATGGGGACCGTGGCCGGAATGCGCTGAACCAGCCTGCCGCCGGACGGCGCATACGCGATGGGCCAATGGGCCTGTTTCATGCATGTGACTTGCCGGTGCATGAGGATGCACTGTACGTCTCAGCGGCACAGCCATTCACCAGATGTTTTTGTTACAGAACGATTGCAACTCGTCGCGCGAAATCGAGTCGGACTTTGCGAACTGCTCATGGCGAACAAGCGGGGTCAACTGAACCGCAACGCCGGGCGCGATACAATGGCCGCTTGTTGGGCCTAACCTGCTTTTTAGCAACAACCAAAAAATGAACGGAGTGTTGAGACTCGATCAGGCAACGATCGTGCTCGTCGAAGATGACCTGCAAAGCAGGGAATCGTTGACGCTGTTGCTTGAATCGGAGGGCGCGCATGTCGTCGCAGTGGCGGATGCGGAAGAGGGCGTCGAAGCGGCGCTGCGGTTGTCACCCGATGCAGTGGTTTGCGATCTCGAACTGCCTTGTATGGACGGCTTTTATATGATCCAGCGGCTTCGCGATCACGAGATTCGTGGCGATCATGCGCCGGCGGTCGCGGTAGCGCTCACCGGCCACACCGATGACACCTACCGCTTACGCAGCATCGGCGAGGGCTTCCAGCATTTCATGACCAAGCCTGCCAGGCCGGATGAACTGGTCGAGCTGCTGCACGACGCGATTGACGCCCGGGCGGCCGGCTAAGCGCCGGCTGCATGGCGCAGTGAGGCGCCGCTGAAACGGGCGCTATGCGTCCACTCCCCCAGGAGCATTAAAAGCTGGGGCGGGTGCGGTGTTTTCTCTGACGGGCTCAGGCGGTGATCAGGCGCCGCTCGCGGTTGCCTTGGCTGCAGCACTGGCCTCAGCGGCCTGGCACGCGGAACACAAGCCCTTTAGCTCGATTCCCTCGCTAGCGAGACGATAGCCCGCATCTTCGATCTGTGCTACCAGCGCTTGCCGCAGCTTCGGCTGATGCAGTTCGGTCACGTTGCCGCACTGCTGGCACACCACGAGGATGCCATGCTGACATTGGGTCAGGTCGTGGCAGACGGTGAACGCGTTGATCGATTCGATCCGATGCACAAGCCCGGCCGAGAGCAGGAAGTCGAGCGCCCGGTAAACCGTGGGCGGGGCGGAGCCGGGGTGAATCTGCCGCATGTCGTCGAGCAGCGAATAGGCCTTGGTGGCGCGACCCGAGGTCAGCAGCAACTCCAGCACCTTGCGCCGGATCGGCGTGAGCTTCTCGCCGCGTTCCCGGCAATATTCCTCTGCCAGCACCAGCGCGGCTTCCGGTGAAGCGGCCTCGCGATGCCCATGATCATGCTCGTGATCGTGGACATGAGCAGGCGGATGGTCGTGCGTACTCACTTGAGTCGTGGCTGGGGCTGGGGCGGCTTTTTCGGCGGCCGTGGAAGGCTTTGCGTTCTTCATACGCAGATTATAAGGTCCATCGCGGTTCGGCGTGGCTGGGCGGTGGCGAGCGTGCAGGCGACAGCGCGTAGGCGACATGCGCGTGGGTGCCCGCATGGTGCCAGGTTCGCGATGGATGCCGCGCGGCGCGGCCCGTCAGTCGAATTCCACGGCAAACCCGCGCTGCACGCCGGGACGCGCGAACAGCGTTTCGTACCAGCGTCGCACATTCGGATAGGTGGCGAGGTCGACCTTATGGCGTTCGTGCCGCCATGCCCAACCGAGAATCGCGAAATCCGCCACCGACAGCTCGCCCGCGACGAACTCCACTTGCGCCAGCCGCCGGTCGAGCACGCCATACAGGCGGTGCGTTTCGTCCGAGAAGCGCTTCAGGCCGTAACGGCGGTCGACTTCCGCTTCGAGCGCGGCGAAGTGGTGTACCTGGCCTGGCATCGGTCCGAAACCGCCCATCTGCCACATGAGCCATTCGAGCACCGGCACGCGCTCGCGCAGACTGGCAGGCAGGAACTTGCCGGTCTTTTCGCCCAGATAGAGCAGGATCGCGCCCGATTCGAACACGCTGATGGGCGCTCCACCCGAACTACCCGAACCGCCCGCAGCATCGGGGCCGTCCGGATCGACGATGGCCGGAATCTTGTTGTTCGGGCTGATGCGCAGGAATTCGGGGTGGAACTGATCTCCCTTACCGATGTTGATCGGTACCACCGTGTACGGTAGTTCCATTTCTTCCAGGGCGACGGTGACCTTTCGGCCGTTCGGCGTGCCCCAGGCGTAGAGCGTAATTGTCATATCGTTCCAATCAGAGGTAGCCGTTCAGGTCAGCGGGAAATCGACGTACTTCTTGAAGCCCGTGCGAGTGGCGAGGCGCGAATACCAGCGTTCGAGATTCGGCAACGACGGACGCTCGATGCCTTCCAGCCCGAACCAGCGTTTCGCAAACGCGCCGATCACGATGTCGGCCAGCGTGCACTTCTCGCCCTCGAGGAAAAAGCGCCCTTGCAGATGCGTGTCGACGAGCTTCCACAGCACGGTCACGGCGGCGAGGTCGGTAACGAGCTTGGCGGCGTCGCGCTCGGCAACGGGCGTGCGCACGATGGTCCAGAACACCGGACGTTCGGCGGGTTGCAGTGTGGACAGCGACCAGTCCAGCCAGCGGTCGATGCTCGCGCGCTGCTTAGGCTCCGGCGGATAGAGCGGGCTCGACGAGCCGTATTGCATCACCAGATAGCGCAGGATCGAATTCGATTCCCACAGTACAAAATCGCCGTCGACCAGCGTCGGAACGCGGGCGTTGGGATTCATCGCCAGATATTCCGGCTCGTTGTTGCGGCCGAACTGCAGGCCCGCATCGATACGCTCGTACGGTAATACGAGTTCGTCGCAACACCATAAGACTTTCTGGACGTTGACCGAGTTGGCGCGTCCCCAGATCGTAATCATCCGGCAGATCCTTTTTTCTGACCTTCGTGGTTGGCAAGCCGCACGCGAGTGCGGCGTTCAGCCAACAACGATACACGATGCAGCCTGTCATTGCCTTCTCTCTGCCGAATGGCCGATGCCGGAAAGGCATGTGCGTTGCGTACAATGAGCGCACCCGAACATGACGAGGCATCGCATGGCCCGCATTGTCCCCGACGACTGGAAAAACCTCGCTGCCACCGGCGCCGCCGCGCGCGAACGTGAAACCCTGGCGCTGCTGGAAGGGGCCTTGTCCGACGATTACACCGTGTATCACGGAGTGCACTGGACGCGGCTCAACCAGGGCTTCTCGGTGTTCGGCGAAGCCGATTTCGTGATCGTCAGTCCCTCGGGGCGCGTGATGATCGTCGAACAGAAAACTGGCTTTTTGCGTGAGACCGCGAAGGGGCTCGTCAAGGTCTACCTGCAGACCGAGCGCAATGTGGCGATCGCGCTGGCGCGGACCATCGAAGGCATGCACCGGCGCTTCACCGCGGCCTTCGGCGCGGGCACCTATTTCATCGAGGAATTGCTGTACTGCCCGGATCATGCCGTCAAGGATGCGGCGATTGCCGGCGTGAACCCGGCGCGGATCGTCGATGCCACGCGCAAGGAGCGGCTCGCCGCGATCATCCGCGAGGCGTTGCCGGCCGATGAGCCGCGGCTTGCCTGCGCCGCGAAGATTCACCACTTTCTCGCCGACGAGCTCGCGCTGACGCCCGATGCCAGCGCCTTGGTCGGCCAGGCGGGCACGCTCGTCACACGGCTCGCCGGCGGTCTCGCAACGTGGGCGCGGCGGCTCGAGTTCACGCCATTTCGCTTGCGCGTCGCCGGCACAGCGGGCTCCGGCAAGACGCAACTGGCCGTGCAGGTGATGAAGGATGCAGTGGCGCGCGGCCAGCAGCCCTTGTACGTGTGTTTCAACCGGCCGCTCGCGGACCATATCGCGCGGGTGGCGCCGCCCGAAGCGAAAGTGGCGAACTATCACCAGCTGTGCGACTGGGTTGCCCGCGACGGCGGCCGCACGCCGGACTTCCAGTCCGCCGATATTTTCGACCAGCTCGAACGGATCTTCGCCGACACGCCGATCGACGCGCGCTGGCAATTCGACGTCTTGATCGTCGACGAAGGGCAGGACTTCCAGCAGCCCTGGGTTGGCACGCTCGAACGCCTGCTACGGCCGGGTGCAGCCTGGTGGTGGCTGGAAGACCCGCTGCAGAATCTTTATATGCGTGCGCCGGTCGATCTGCCCGGCTGGACGACGCTCAAGGAGACCACTAACTATCGGAGCCCGCGCGACATTCTCGACTTCGTGCGCAACGTGGTGGGCGCCGAGGTGCCGCTCGCCGCGGCGCTCTCGTCCGGCAGCCCGTTCGACGGTTCCGATCTGTCGCTCTCGACGTACGACGAGACGCACGCGGCCGAGGGCTGCATCGACGCCACCAAGCGCGCGATCACCCAGGCGCTCTCGCTAGGGTTTCGCAAGCAGGACATTGCGGTGTTGTCGTTTCGCGGGCGCGAAGGATCGGCGCTGAGTGCGCTCGATCAGCTCGGACCGCATCGCCTGCGCAGCTTCACTGGCAAGTACGATCTGTTCGGCAATCCGGAGTACCGCGAGGGCGACGTGCTGCTGGAGTCGATCTATCGCTTCAAGGGTCAATCGGCGCCCTGCGTGATCTTGACAGAGGTCGATTTCGACAGCTTCGACGAGCGCAGCGCCCGCAAGCTGTTCGTCGGCGCCACGCGCGCGACCATGAAGCTGATCGTGGTGGCCTCGCAGCGCGCGGCGCGTCATCTGCGGGTGGCGGACGGCAAGGCGTGAGCGGCGGCTGAACGTGAGCGGTGCCGAAGCGCTCAGCCGCGCTTATTGATGTGTCCCAGTTTGACGATATGATGCGTCCGGTTTGGCCGTTCAGCCCCGTTAGGGTAGGGATGGCGGAGAGCACGTCGGGATCGGGTCTGCGACGCCTCTGGATACCTGGGGGTTATCAGGAGGAAACGGGTCAGTCGCGGGCAAGCGGGTCATGGCGGAACAAGAAAACAGATGAAAATAAGGTCAGTCATATGGGCTACACCCGCAAAGGCGCGCGATGGATCTCGTGTCTCGCGATCGCGCTAGGAGCGATAGGGGCCGGGCTCGCGCATGCCGCCACGCTCTCGCTCGACGTGGGCGGCAAGGTTGCCGCAACCAACGACCCATCCCACACGGTTTATCACCTGACGGAAGCCCAGCTTCTTGCGCTGCCCGTTCACTCTATCACGACGTCGACCACCTGGACTGCCCGCTCGACCTTCACAGGTCCCTCGCTCGCGGATATCCTGAAGCTGGTCGGCGCCCATGGCAGCCAGATCGAGGTCCATACGCTCGACGACTACACGGAAACGATCCCGATATCGGACTGCGATCGCTACGGCGTGATCGTTGCGTATAGCATGAACGGCAAGCGTTTAAAGGTCAGCGACTTCGGACCGCTGTTTCTCATCTATCCGCGCGACGCGTTCCCGACGGAACTCTCGGGAGCGGCCGCGGACTCAAAATTTGTATGGCAAATCAAGGGCTTGATCGTCAAGTGATGCCGCACCGGCTGCGGCGCTGGCTACTGGTGGTCGTATGGGCCACGGCACTCGCCGCGCCGGTGGGGGCGATCGGCTACCTGATGTACGCCAACCTGCTCAACCCGCGCTCCACGCAATTGCTGACAGGCACGTACGACGGCTTCTATTGGGACGCCGCGCAACTGCAGATCGCCTACGCCCGCCTCGAAAACCAGTTGCTGCTGTATCGCAGCGGCACTGACGTCGATTACCCGCGACTGCAGTTGCGCTATGAAGTGCTGCAGTCGAAGCTGCACGTAATGGCCGGCTCGACGCGCATGCTGGTCGGTCAGCTCGCCTTGTTGCAGCGCCAGGAGAGCGAGATCCGCACGCTCGAGGAGACGCTGGACGAACTCGAGCCCAACCTCGAAGCGCTGCCGCAGGATGCTCACCAGGCCGACCTGATCGTTGCCACGCTGCGCGCGCACTGGCAGGAAGTCAACGATCTGGCCTTGACCCGGCGCTTTGCCGACGTAGCCGACCGCGAAGCGCTGAGCCGCGATTTCATCGACAAGCGGCGCATGCTGTTTGCCGCCGGGATCATGCTGGTGCTGCTCTCCGCGGCGGCCACGCTGCTGCTGGTGGTGAACGGCCGCCGCCGTAGCCGCCTGATCCGCCAGCAACGCGCCGCGCTCGAAGCCGAGCATCAGGCGACCCGCGCCGCGCGTGAGGCGAGCCTCGCGAAGGACGCCTTCCTCGGCATGATCAGCCACGAATTGCGCACGCCGCTGCATGCGATCGTGTCGTCGATCGAATTGCTCGGTTTTAACTTCCAGTCCGAAGCGGACCGCAAGGTGATCCAGCGGCTCGAAAGCGCGGCCCGGCATCTGGAAGCACAGATGCGCGATCTCACCGATTACGCGCGCCTCGGCGCCGGCAAGCTTGAATTGCGCTACGAGCAATTTGAGCCGCGCGAACTGCTGGCGTCGATCGTCGACGAGCACACGCCAGCCGCGCTGGCGCGAGGGCTGACGCTCGCCAGCGAAGCGAGCGGCCTGACCGGACCGGTGGACTCCGATCCGCACCGGATCCGCCAGATTGTCAGCAACCTGGTGACCAACGCGATCCGCTACACGGAGAAGGGTTCGGTTCGGGTGCGGCTGGTGCAGCGGCTAGCGGTGCTGACCATCGAGGTGAGCGATACCGGGCCGGGCGTGCCGCCCAAACAACTGCCGCTGATGTTCAAGGAGTTTACCCAGCTCGACGGCTCGCGCACCCGGCGTTTCGAAGGGGCGGGCATGGGCCTCGCGATCGTCCAGGGGCTCTTGAAGCTGTTCGGCGGCAGCGTCGCGGTGGAAAGCAAAGTGGGCGAAGGGACCACCTTTACTGTGACGATTCCGGTGGGGCCGGTCGAGCCAGCCAAGCGACCCGATGCGAAGGCGGCGAGCGCCCAGGAAGGCGGTCGCTCGCAGGTGCTGATCGTCGACGACAACGGCTTGATTCGCGAATCGCTGCTGGAAATGATCACGCACATGGGCTTTGAAGCGACCGCAGTCGCCAATGCCAAAGATGCCCTCGCATGGCTCGACGTACGGCGCTGCGATGTGCTGTTGCTGGACCTGCATATGCCGGATCAGGACGGCTACACCTTCTTCGCCGAATTCGCCGCGCGCAGCGGACCGTCCGCCGGCGCACCGGTGATCGCGATCAGCGCGTATGCACCGGAAGCGCCGCCGACCGACACGGCGCCGTTCTTCGACTACCTGGTAAAGCCCGTGCACTACGAGCAGTTGCGAGCAGCGTTGCAGCGGGCGCTGGCCGCGCGCAGTCTGGTTTGAGGTTGGCTTGCAGAGTTGACCGGGCGGTCGGTCGGCGTGGCTTGATTTGCCTGTAGTGCGTCCGGTGTTCTGGGTCCGCTCTATGCGGCCTGCTTCACGCGCGTTTCAAGCCCGGTTCAGACGTTTGGACAGATCGGCGACGAGAATCGCCATGCGCGCCGGCTTCTCGTAGCACGCCACGTTGTAATTGCGGATGATCTCGCTGATCTCCGACTCGCTGGCTTTGCCTGTCAGCAACTCACCGGTCAGCACGAACACCGGTGCCTCCGGGTTTTCCGACGCGCGCACGGCGCGAATGGCCGCCGCGGAAGTCTGATTGCCGAACAGCCAGTCGATCACGACGCCGTCGAACACCTGCGTCTGCAACTGCTCGACGAACGCGCCAAGACCGTAGATCGCCACCGAGGTGAAACCACTGCGGTCGAGATAGTCGCGCAGGTTGTCGGCGGAGGCCTGATCGTCGTCGACCACCGCGATCAGCGGTTTGTCGGCTTCCGAGCGGCGCGGATAGATTTCGATCTTGTGAACTTCGAATGCGCTTTGATACAGCGCGCCATCATGACGCGTGACGCGCCATTGTCCCATCTTCGAATAGGCAACGAATTCGGGGCGGCTGCCGGGTTCGAGCGCCGCGCCCACCCAGGCGGTGCAGGCGAGTTCGATGCCGCCGACTGCGAACACGGCTTCCTGAGCAATGGCGCCGACCATGCCGGGGTCGAGCGACTGCGCGCCGAACAGTTGCGCGGCCGGTTCGCCGAACACCTCGGCCACTTTCTTGATCTGCGATAGCGTCCAAGGGCTATTGCCACGCAGCTTGCGGTGCCCTTGAGAAAAACTCAGGTCGAGAATGCGGCAAAGCTCCGTGGTCTGTTGCCGCTTACCGATGCCGTGACGGCTCATCAACTCGCGCACGCGTTCCGCGACTGCGATGGAGTCAGGTGAGGTTGCTTCGTTGGCCATGCTGCGTGGAGGTCCGTCTTTTTAAATGGTATCGGGTGAAGGACGCGAAAAGACTTGATGGCGATGGGTGCATCGCCTTCTTTGCGAGCCGACCGGCCACGCATGGGAGAGCAAATGTACAGCAAAAAAACGTGGCGCTGCTGCTTTTGTGGGACTCCGCGTATCGGTCACGCCCGATGCATGTCGCGTATTTTACCGAGGAATGTGGACGCCACATGTAATGAAGTGTGATCGTATGTGGTTATTCGTGCGGTATAGAGCGGTAAGCGTGTGAATTTACCAGGTGCGGCCCGTGGCCACTTTGACGTTCGCTGTGCACCGCTACCAGCGATAGTCCAGACCGACCGTTCCTTCCAGGGTGCTCTCGTGGGCGCCCAATTCACCTTCGCAGTGCACGAACGCAAAGGCGCGCCTTGCAAACTCGACCCTTGTGCCCACGCTGATCTGTGCCGCATCCCTGGCCGGACCGCTGCCATGCACGGTGAAACTGCTGGCCGGTGCGCCCGCGAAGCTCGCGTCTATCGCGCGCGTGAGCGCCCCATAGGTATGGACCCACGCCGTCTCCATGTCCACATGCCATGCGTGCCCCGCCCAGTCGAACGCCTTGCGCCATTGAGCACCGAGCAGTGAACTCACCGAACTCGCCGAGGTGTCCGGCAGCGCCAGATCCACGGACCCGGCACCGGTTTCGGTCAGGCCGGACAGTTCGACATACTGGGCCTGCAGCCCGGCAAACGGCGCGATCATGCCGAGGGCGCGGCCAGGCAAATCGACGCCGGTGCGCAGCGACGCGAAGTACTGGTTGCCAGCCGTGTCGCCTTGCGCCGTGCGCGGCGTATCGGTGAACAGGATGCTGCGCTTCATTGTGTCGTCGTTGCGTGCGACGCCGACAGTCGTCTGGAGCCAGTACGGACCTGGTGCGTAGCTGCCATACAGCAGCGCCTGATAGCTGTCGAACTGACCGTGCACCGGCAGCGTATCGGTCGAGGTGTTGCCATGTATGTAGCCGATCGCCGCGCCGAGGGTCAAGGGCGGTGCGATCCGGTAATCGACGCCGGCGATCGCGCCGGCCAGGTCGATCTGCTGCGTGAGCCAGGTGTCGTAGCCGCCGATCCGCCCGGTGTTGCCGAGAATGGCGGCCCACGAGCAGACCCGCGTGTCGCCGCCCGCCGGCCGGCGCGCCTGCTGTCCGGCAGGGGCCTCGGGGCCGCTTTGAGCGTCGGCGCAGGAGAGGGTGCCGCGAGCGTCGGTCAGACGGGCGTCGATCGCGTTCATCTCGCTCTGCGCCGCGGCGAAGTGCCCATTCGGGAGCGCGGCGTAGGCTTCCGCGCTCAACTGGTCGAGTGCTGCGTAGGCCGAGGCGCCTTCGAGGTTGACCAGATCGACCGCGACCTTCAGGAAGTCGCCGCTTGGCGCTGCGTTGGACGCGACTCCCGCGACGCCGTGATCCAGCGCCTTTTCTACTGCGATCTGATTGGGTGTGCCGCCTGCATTCTGAAAACCTCTCTGGACCGCCAGCCACACGTTGTTCGCGTCATAGGTTAGCGAGGCGCTGACAAACGGGTTGAGGGTCGAGACGCCTGCGAACGTACCGATCACGCCGGCCGTCGCAGTCAGGATGAGGTAGGTATCGCTGGGGCTGAACGACGCGGCCCGAAGCTGAGCCAGCACGTTGCCGCCTTGCAGCGTTGCAGCGCCGGTGATGTCGATCAGGTCGTTGCCGCCCGGCGTTACCCCGACCGCATAGCGGCTGCCGGCGGCCTGGGTGTAACTGCCGAGCACGCTCAGCGTACCGGTCGAAAGCGGTGCGAGTGGCGAGATGCTGGGGCCGGCCGTGCCCGCGCCGGGCGCGATGGTGCCCTGAGTCACGAGCGCTCCCTTCACCGTACCTGTTCCCGCTAGCGTAGCGCCTGGCGTGACCGTGACCGTTGGGCTGGTCAGAGTGCCGTTTTGGTGCAGCGTGCCGGTTTCGATGAGGGTCGAGGTGCCGATGCTGGTCGTGCCGGTTAGCGTCCAGTCGTCGCCTTGCATGACCAGCGCGGGAAAGCCGTAGACCGCGCTCGACAGCTCGCCGCTGCCCTGCAGGACGAGCATGTTGCCGGTGCCGCCGCCGCCGTCCAGGGCGCCTGATACGACGCTGCCTGTGTCGAGGGTCAAGCTGTCGTTCGAACCGGTGAAGCGCACCGCGACGCCATTGCCGCTCAGGGTGCCTGCGTTGGTGAGTGAAACATTCGAACCCGCGGTGAGCGCGGCACCGTCGCTATTGGCAATCGAACCGCTATTGACGACGACGCTTGCGCCATCGAGCGACACGGCGCTGCCGGTTGATGCCTGAATCGCGCCGCCCGGTGCGACGTCGACATAGAGGCCGTTGCTGCCGGGGACCGATCTGATGCTGCCCAGCAATTGCCCGGCGACTACGAGGCCTCCCCCCGACATCTGCCATGCCTGATTCGAATTGTTCGCGCCGGTCATCGTCCAGACACTTGAGTCCGCCTTGAGCAAGGTGTCGAAGCCGCGGTATTGGGCGGCTGGACCGACTGCCGACAGATCAAAGCTGCCCGCATCCGTGCCGCCGAGAATTAGCGTGTTGGTGGTCGATGCGCTGTGCGAACCACCCTCCACAACGCCGTTGATGACCGACGTTCCGTTCAGCTGCAAGGTGCTGCCGTTCGGGCCGAACTGAATCGCCACGCCCCCGTTTCCGGTGATGGTTCCGCTATTGATGATCACGCCGCCAGTACTGCTCGAGCCGGCGGTCAGATTGATTGCCGGTCCGTTTGCTGAGGCGATGACACCGGCGTTCATAACGGTGGTGCCCGGCGCGGCGAGAATTGCGGATTCGGAACCGCCGATCCTGCCCGTTGAAAGATTGTTGACGGTGCCGCCATTGGGCAAGTGCACGCCGCTCTGAGTATCGGCGAGACCCAGGATGTCGCCCGCGATGGTACCTGCGTTGACGACGACGCTCGTTGACTTCGCGGCGTAGATACCATCGAGCTTGCCGGCAATCACAGCTCCGACCGAGTTGGTCACGCTGGCGCCGCCGAACAGGGCGAGCGCTGTCGTGACCGGGCTCAAGAAGGTCCCGTTGTTGACGACGGTGGCCGGGTCCCCGAACTCGAGTGCGAAATCACCGGCATAGATGGCGCCGTTGTTGGTGAGGGTCCATGTCGTGCCGTGTTCGCCTGAAATACCGCTGTTGCCTGAAGCGCGCGTATCAATGATTGCGCCGGTTACGACGGTATAGGGATTCCGGTTCGGGCTCAGGCTGTAGCCGGTTATGGAACTGCCCAGTTCAGTTGCCTGCGCCTGCGGCAGGGCTCTGAACAGCATGAACGCCGCGATGGAAAGTGGCCAGCAACGATGCAATACGGACTTGCTGTGAACGAGACTTTCGACACACCGGACTGAACGTAGTTGACGCGCGGTCATGAGCGATCTCGATAGCGGTATCAAGTCGCCCAACTTTAGTAGATGCTCTTCGCGAAGTGAAGAGACACGGCTGTGAATCGTGCATTGATGATAATTAATAAGTTATGCTATTGATTGTTTCGAATGCGGAAACATACTTCATCCATGCAGGGAAGCGTGTCGTGATCAACGCGTGAATGACGTGGCGCTATACGACCACACCAAGGACCACACCAAGGACCACACCAAGGACCGCATTCAATAATCCGCAATAATGAGGGGCGGCCTGGGTCGTCTGTTTCATTGACGCGCTGGCACGCTACCGTTCTATCCACCCCGATCTCATTCATGAAACACAAGACCATCCGCCATACCGGCGTGCCGTACTACTCGCAATGGGGCAGCCCCGAATGGGTGCAGCCGATCGTCGAAGACGACGCCGATCCATGCGACGACCCTGCATGGCAACGCAGTGGCTTCACGGAGCAGGAGCATTACCGTTTCTGGGCGCAACGTCTGTGCGGCCTGACGTGTCTCGAATCCGCGCTGGACTTCTGGGGCATCGAGCATGCGCCACGCGCCGCACTGCTCGACGAAGCGTTACGCCATGAGGTGTACCGGATGCGCGAAGACGGCGGCGTCGATGGTTTGATTTACAGGCCGTTCGCCAGTTGGGCCGGGGCGGCCTTCGGTCTGCAGGTGGAGGTGTTGCCCGAGGCAACACTGGAGGAGATCGCTGCGCGCATCGACAACGAGACGCTGGCGATCATTTCGGTGAGCCCGGAAATCCGCCGTCCTGACGAGCCGAACGCGCAGCGCGGCGGCCATCTGATCCTGCTGCATGGACGCGATCCAGACGGCGTCTGGTTTCACAACCCGTCCGGCATCGCGCCGTATCAGAGCGATGTCTACATGCCGTTCGCTACCGTCGCGCGCTTTTACGCCGGCCGCGGTTTGACGCTGACTCGACCCGCCAGCCGTCCGGCCGGCTAAGCGCCGCCGCTGCGGCCTGGACACGTTGCCGGGTCCGATTTCTGCTGAAGGGACAGATGAGCAGCGGGGAGTCCGCTGCTGATCAGCCTTCGATCGACCTGCCAACCCGGAGCCCGTATGAAACGATACCCCGCCCTGATTGCCGCCGGCCTGCTCACGCTGCTGACGGTCAGCGAAGCGCACGCGGCGACCCAAAACGAACAGGAAAAGGCCTGCCGCGGCGATGCGATGCATTTTTGCAGCGCGGAAATTCCGAACAAGGAGAAGATTACGGCGTGCATGAAGCAGCACGTGAGCGAACTGAGCCCGCCCTGCCAGGCGATGTTCAAGCAAGGTGGTCATTCCTCCGGCAATGCCGCGAGCTCGACCAAGAAGCAGGATTAGGCGCAATAGTTACGCTGAGGGTGCGCGGGCGCTCAGGACGCGGCGGTGCAGTATGGCGATACCCGCCGCGCTTGCCTGTCACTTCGGCGCGATATCGCGGCGCACGCGCATGATGTGCTGCTCGACGTAGAACGCCGCCGCGTCCGCATCGCCGCCGACAATCGCTTCGTAGATCAACCGGTGTTCGGACACGTAAAGACGAATCCGGCCTGCATCGTAAATGCCGTCGTCCTTGAGCCGCTTCCAGAGCGGCTGGTCCATAGTGTTCGCGACTTCGTCGGCGATTTTCACCAGCAACGCGTCGCCGGTCATGACCGCCAACTGGCGGTGAAACAGCCGATCGCTGTTGTTCCACATGACGCGCTGATGCGGATCGGCGATGTCGACGATCGAATCCATCTGAGCGAGATAGTGCTCGGCCAGTTCGTCCCGCTGGCCGTGCGCCGCCGCGCGCCGGGCGATGGCCGGTTCGAGGATCAGCCGCACGTCGAGCGTCGAGGTAGGGCTGAAGTCCGGATCGGCCAGCGACGCGGGTTCCTGCGGCGCCGCCGCGAGGCGCTGCAATGCATCCGCGCAGACGTAGGTGCCCGAATTGCGGCGCGTGATCACTAGTCCTTCGTTCTGCAACGCGCCGATCGCCTCGCGCACCGCCGGGCGTCCCACGCCGAAATGCGCGGCCAGTTCACGCTCCGACGGCAGCCGCGAATCCGCTGCGAACTGCCCGTTACGGATCTCGGCGCGAATGCGCTCGGAGACCTGCTCGTAGATCTGCTTCGGGCGGAAGGTGCTTTCCATAGCGAGGGCGAGGCTGACCATACACACCTGTTTGTCAGAGGCTACTGATCCAGATTCGAACCAGCTTGCCTGAACAATTTTGAAATTGGTTGATGTAAAACCAAAGGTGGTCTACATTTTGATCCAGTATAGAACAGGATGGAGACAACCGAATGGTGTGCAGCAAGGTATTTTCGGCGCTCGCGCCGCAAGCGGGAAACGGTTGCCACGCGCTATGAAATTGAATCGCGTCATGAGCACGGTGGAAGTGCATACCGGCGGCGAGCCGTTCCGGATCGTCACGAGCGGGCTGCCGAGGTTTCCCGGCAAGACCATTGTCGAGCGGCGTACGTGGCTCAAGGAGCATCAGGACCACCTGCGCCGCGCGCTGATGTTCGAGCCGCGCGGCCATGCGGATATGTACGGCGGCTACCTGACCGAACCGGTCAGCGAAGGCGCCGACTTCGGCATCATCTTCGTCCACAACGAGGGCTACAGCGATCACTGCGGCCATGGCGTAATCGCGCTCGCGACCGCCGCGGTGGCGCTCGGCTGGGTCGAGCGCACCGAGCCGGAGACACGCGTGGGCATCGATGCGCCGTGCGGCTTTATCGAAGCCTTCGTCAAATGGGACGGCGATCACGCGGGCAGCGTGCGCTTTGTCAACGTGCCTTCGTTCATCTGGCAGCGCGATGTCACGGTGACCACGCCGAGCTTCGGCGAGGTGAAGGGGGATATCGCCTTCGGCGGCGCGTTTTATTTCTACACGTCCGGCAAGCCGTTCGATCTGAACGTGCGCGAAGCGGAAGTGGACCGCCTGATCCAGTTCGGCGCCGAAGTGAAACGCGCGGCCAACGAAGCGTTCAAGGTGGTTCACCCGCACATCCCCGAAATCAACCATATTTACGGCACGATCATCGACAACGCGCCGCGTCACGCAGGCTCGACGCAGGCCAATTGCTGCGTATTCGCCGACCGCGAGGTGGACCGTTCGCCCACCGGCTCGGGTACCGCTGGGCGCGTCGCGCAACTCTATCTGCGCGGCGAGTTGAGGCGCGACGAGACGCTTGTCAACGAATCGGTGATCGGCACGATTTTCCGCGGCCGGGTGCTGTCCGAAACGAAGCTCGAACGCTTCGACGCGGTGATTCCGGAAATCGAGGGCGATGCGCATATCTGCGGCTTCGCAAACTGGATCGTCGACGAGCGCGATCCGCTAACGTATGGTTTTCTCGTGCGCTAAGCCGCGCATGTTGATGGAGACACTCCCTTTATGACTCACCCGGCCACACAGATCCTCGACACCGCTGCCACCGCGCGGCTCACGCCCTATGCGGAACTCGTGGAGGCGCTGAAAACCGCCTCCATCGATTACGCCCAGCAACGTATCGTCAGCCCTGAGCGGCTCGTCGTGCCGCTCAACGAGGGCGGCATCATGCTGTCGATGCCGGCCACCGCGCCCGATCTCGGCATCCACAAACTGGTCAACGTCTGTCCGGCCAACGGCCCGCGCGGCCTGCCGACCATCCACGGTCAGGTGATGGGGTTCGACGCGGACACCGGCGAGACACTGTTCATCCTCGATGGCCCCACCGTCACCGGCCGGCGAACCGCTGCGATGTCGATGCTCGGCGTGCAAACCTTCAAAGGCGGCGCGTCCGGCCGTTCGGCGCCGCGCGAGTTTCTGCTTATCGGCACCGGTACGCAGTCCGCAAACCACGTTGAGGCGATTGGCGAACTGTTCCCCGATGCCCTCGTGCACGTAAAGGGCAGTGCGCCGGCGAAGGCCGAGGCGTTTTGTACCGCGCATCGCGACAAGGCGCGCAATCTGCGGCCGTTCGCGGGCGCGGAGGTGCCGGATTCCGTCGATGTCGTGATTGCCCTCACGACCAGCAAACAGGCGGTCTACGACGAAGCGCCGCGCGCGGAGCGGCTGGTGATCGGCGTCGGGGCGTTCACGCCGGCGATGCTGGAACTCGGCGCGCGCACCGTGCACGGCAGCGCGCTCTACGTCGACGATCTGGCCGGCGCGAAACACGAAGCCGGCGACTTCATCCAGGCGGGGGTGGATTGGGCGAGCGTCACCGGCATTGCTGCGCTGGTGGGCGGTACGGTGCCGCTGCCCGCGGCCAGCACGCCCGTGCTATTCAAGAGCGTCGGTTGTGCGGCGTGGGATCTGGGTGCATGCCGGGTGGCCCGCGCAGCTTTGCAGCACGCATAAAGCTGTAGTTTTTCTACACCGCCGGCCGCACGCGACGTGCAAACAATCCGAAAACGTTGCACCATAGGCGTTTGCCAGAAAATGCCGGCCTCCGGCATTTTTGCCCTTTCACGTTGCCTTTAGCGACGCCTTTCACGACGGTGACATCGCGCTATGATTACCCAACACGCTTCTGCCACCCCAGAGCTGCCGCTCGACATGATCATCTTCGGCGGCACCGGCGACCTCTCGTTCCGCAAGCTGCTGCCCGCGCTATACATGGCGCATCTGCACTGCAATCTGCCGCCGGAGACCCGTATTCTCACGATTGGCCGCAAGCCGTGGTCGCGTGAGGAATACATCAGCGAATTCATGGAATTGAAGGCGAAGCCCTTCATCGAAAAGAAAGCGTTCGATGCCGCCGCATGGGACAAATTTCTCGCGTTGTTCGAGTACGTGCGCATGGACGTCGACTCGGCGGAGGACTACCAGCGTCTGAAGGAAGTGTCGCGGCCCGACGCGCGGCGCGTGTTCTATCTCGCCACCTCACCCGATCTGTTCACGAACATTTGCGACAACCTCTCGGCCGCGGGCCTGATCGACGAGCATGCGCGCGTGGTGCTGGAAAAGCCGCTGGGTCACGATCTGGCATCGGCGCAGGAGATCAACACCGATGTCGGGCGGCATTTCAGCGAAGCGCAGATCTACCGGATCGACCATTACCTCGGCAAGGAAACGGTGCAGAACCTGATGGTGCTGCGCTTCGGCAACGCGATTTTCGGCCCGCTGTGGCAGGCGCCGTATATCAAGAGCGTGCAGATCACGGTGGCGGAGACCGTCGGCGTAGGTACCCGCGCGGGCTTCTACGATAAGACCGGCGCGTTGCGCGACATGGTGCAGAACCACTTGCTGCAGTTGCTGTGCATCGTCGCCATGGAACCGCCCGTGTCGCTCGACCCGGATGCGGTACGCGACGAAAAACTCAAGGTGCTGCGCTCGCTGCGTCCGATGACGCCCGACGATATCGCGCGCGACACCGTGCGTGGCCAGTACACCGCAGGCGCAGTGGACGGAGAGGCGGTCAAGGGCTACCTCGAAGAAGACAACGTGCCGGCCAAAAGCGGTGCGGAAACTTTTGTTGCGTTGCGTGCGCAGATCAACAACTGGCGCTGGGCCAACGTGCCGTTTTATCTGCGTACCGGCAAGCGCATGCAGAAGAAGGTGTCGGAAATCGTCATCGAATTCTCCGAAATGCCGTTCTCGATCATTCCGAGCGGCCCGCACCACTATGGCAATCGCCTCGTGATCCAGTTGCAGCCGGAAGAATCGATCCAGTTGCAGATGATGGCCAAGGAACCGGGCAGTGGCATGCACATGCTGCCTGTGAACCTCAACCTCGATCTGCAGGAGGCGTTCACCGAGCGCCGTGCAGAGGCCTACGAGCGCCTGTTGATTGATGTGGTTCGCGGACGTCTGACACACTTCATGCGCCGCGACGAACTGGAAGCGGCATGGGCGTGGGCGGAGCCGATTCTGGACGGCTGGAAGAAGTCGGGCGAGCGGCCGCGCGGCTATTCCGCCGGCACTTTCGGCCCGGCAGCGTCTACGGCCTTGATGGCGCGGGAAAATGCCGTGTGGGCGGAAGAATCGCAGTACGGGGATTAGCCCTTTAACGCTTTGCGTTGCAAAGGCGGCCGCTCGATCGGGCCGCCTTTGTTGTTATGGGCATCATGGTTAAGATTCCTTAATAGACGTCCACGCGCCCGGGAAACGTTTCGTCGAACACGGCAGCATCCTCAGCCGGCACGGCGCCGCGCTGCTCGCGGAACATTACCGGCGGCACGCCGAACTGCTTGCGGAATTCGCGCCCCAGGTGCGAGGCGTCCGAGAAGCCACAGCTCGACGCGATATCGGCCACGGTGCGGTCCGAACTGGTCAGCAGCCACGCGGCGGTCCGCAGGCGTACCTGCTTGGCGAAGGCCTGTGGGCTCTTGCCGGTTTCCGCCTTGAAGAGCCGCTCCAGTTGCCGCGGCGACATATCGAGCTTGCAGGCCAGTTCTTCGAGCGGCAACGAGCGCCCCACATGCTGTTCCATCAGCAGAATTGCCCGCTTGACCTTGGGATGCGTGGCGGGCTCCAAACCCGGCGGATGCGGCTGCGGCGCGTTGCCTTTCTGCATCTCGCCGACCAGCAGGATGCGCAGCGCCTTTTGCACCGTCGCGTGCTCGAAGTGTCTGAGCAGAATCGCGGCGGCGACATCAATGGACGCTCGCCCGCCGGAGCAGGTGATGCGCCGCCGGTCGATCACGAACAGGCGGTCGGCAATCAGCGCGTCCGAATTCACCGATGGAAAGCGCTCGACAAAGTCCCAGTAGTGAAACCAGCTCACGCAGATGCGGTGCTCGTCCAGCACGCCGGCGCGCATCAGCGCAAACACGCCCGTGCAGATGCCGACCAGCGTGGTATTGCCGCGAGCGGACCGGCGGATGAACTGCAGCGTCTCGTCATTCGCCTGCGGGCCGGAGTGCAACAGACCGCCCACCACCACCACGTAATCGAACGGCTCGGCGTTCTCGAAGGTCTCCCAAGGGGTGATCTGAATGCCGCAACTGGCCCGCACGGGTGCCAGAGTGTCGCCGATCACGCTCCACGAGCAGCGCACCGGCTTGCTGTAGTCGCCTTCGTCGGCGGACAGCCGCAGCATGTCGACGAAGCCGGAGAACGCGGTCAGCGTGAAATTCGGCAGCAGGACGATGCCGAAACGGATGCGTTCTTTGGGGACGCCGTCGATGGAAGTCAGCGGTAGCGATTCTGCGGTTTTCATGGTGCAACTGCGCCAGGGTGCGTCATAGGGGCAAATGGGAGTCAAAGGGGCCGAACGGGACCAACCGGGGCCGAACGGGGCCGAACGGGACCAACCCGGCGGGACGCGCGCGGGCGCATGCGCGCGATGACCCTAGCGTCGCCGATCCGCGCCGCCCCGACTTGCGCTTTTCCGCCATCAACCATCGCAGAAACGAACCGCCGCCGTGCCTTGCGCCGCGGTGGCGTCGCCGTCCCAGGTCGATGGCGTTTTTGTTCTATCTGACAATTTTACGCTTTGGTGTACTTGCGTCATGCAGAAAAGCACGTGGAATTCTCCGGAGCGAACGGTCTGCGCCACCGTGGCGGCGATCTCCGATCCGGCAAATCGACCCGTTCGACCCATTCGATCCATTACGACCAGGCAGCCCACATGAACGTCAGCGTCTTCGATCTGTTCAAGATCGGCATCGGCCCGTCAAGCTCGCACACGGTCGGCCCGATGATTGCGGCGTGCCGCTTCGCCTCGCATATCGAGGACGCCAACCTGCTCGCCTTCGTGAGGCGCGTCAAGGTCGAGCTGTACGGCTCGCTCGGCGCGACCGGGAAAGGCCACGGCACGGACAAGGCGGTGCTGCTCGGGCTTGAGGGCCATCTGCCCGATACGATTGATCCGGACCTGATCGAGCCGCGTCTCGCGCAGATTCGTCAGGAGAAGGCGTTGTTGCTGCTCGGCAAGCACCGCGTGCAGTACGACGAGAAGGAACACCTGTCGTTCTTCCGCAAGCTGATGGCGGGCACGGGCGTGGTTCATCCGAACGGGATGCGTTTTCAGGCCTTTGATGAGAACGGCCAGTTGCTGGTCGAGAAAGAGTATTACTCGGTCGGCGGCGGCTTCGTGGTGAATCGCGAGGGTGATCGGGTCAACGGCGTGCGTGCGGGCGGCGAAGTGCCGTTTCCGTTTCGCACCGGCGATGATCTGATGCGGGTGTGCCGCGAGAGCGGGTTGTCGATTGCCGAGGTGGCGCTCGCGAACGAGTGCGCGTCGCGCTCGCGCTCCGAGGTTCGCGAAGGCCTGCTGGCGATCTGGCGCACCATGGCGGCCTGCGTTGAGCGCGGCTGCAAGGTGCGCGGCGAGTTGCCTGGCCCGATGCGCGTAAAGCGCCGCGCCGCTGATCTCTCAACGAACCTGCGCCTGCGATCGGAAGAGTCGCTGCGCGATCCACTATCGATGCTCGACTGGGTCAATCTGTACGCCATGGCCGTCAACGAAGAAAACGCCGCCGGCGGGCGTGTGGTCACGGCGCCGACCAACGGCGCGGCCGGCGTGATTCCAGCGGTGCTGCACTACTACGTGAAGTTCGTGCCGGGTTCGAATGACGACGGCATTGTCACCTTCCTGCTGACCGCTGCAGCGATAGGCATCATCTACAAGGAAACCGCCTCGATCTCCGGCGCGGAAGTGGGCTGCCAGGGCGAAGTGGGCGTGGCCTGCTCAATGGCTGCCGCGGCGCTCGCCGCCGTGATGGGCGGCACGCCGACCCAGGTCGAAAACGCTGCCGAAATCGGCATGGAGCACAACCTGGGCATGACCTGCGATCCGGTTGGCGGTCTCGTGCAGATTCCATGCATCGAGCGCAATGCGATGGGTGCGATCAAGGCGCTGAACGCGTCGCGCATGGCTTTGAAGGGCGACGGCCAGCACTACGTATCGCTCGACAACGTGATCAAGACAATGCGCGAAACCGGCGCCGATATGAAGACGAAATACAAGGAGACGTCGCGCGGTGGTCTCGCCGTGAACGTCATCGAATGCTAACCAAAGGGTCTGCGACATGAGCCGCTATTCGATATTCAGTTTGTTCCGCAACGGGTTGTCGTATCACGAGAACTGGGAGCGGCAGTGGAGAAGCCCGGAGCCGAAGCGCGAGTACGACGTGGTGATCGTCGGTGGCGGTGGGCATGGTCTGGCGACCGCGTACTACCTCGCCAAAGAACACGGCGTGCGCAATATCGCGATTCTCGAGAAGGGCTGGATCGGCGGCGGCAATACCGCGCGTAACACGACGATCGTGCGCTCGAACTACCTGTGGGACGAATCGGCCGCGCTGTATGAGAAGGCGATGAAGCTCTGGGAAGGCTTGTCTCAAGACCTCAACTACAACGTGATGTTCAGCCAGCGCGGTGTGATGAATCTCGCCCATACGCTGCAGGACGTGCGCGATACCGAGCGTCGTGTGAACGCGAACCGCCTGAACGGCGTGGATGCCGAATTCATCACGCCCGAGCAGATCAAGGAAATCGAGCCGACCATCAACCTCAACAGCCGCTATCCGGTGTTGGGCGCGTCGATCCAGCGCCGTGCCGGCGTAGCGCGTCACGATGCCGTGGCATGGGGTTTTGCGCGCGGCGCGGATCAGCATGGCGTCGACATCATTCAGAACTGCCAGGTCACCGGCATTCGCCGTGAAGGCGGTGCGGTGACGGGCGTCGATACGGTCAAGGGTTTCATCAAGGCGAAGAAGGTGGCCGTGGTCGCCGCAGGCAATACATCGACGCTGGCGGATATGGCCGGCGTGCGCCTGCCATTGGAAAGCCACCCGCTGCAGGCACTGGTGTCCGAGCCGATCAAGCCAGTGGTGAACACCGTGGTCATGTCGAACGCAGTGCACGCGTATATCAGCCAGTCCGACAAGGGTGACCTGGTGATCGGCGCGGGCGTCGATCAATACACAGGCTTCGGCCAGCGCGGCAGCTTCAACATCATCGAAGGCACGCTCGAAGCGATTGTCGAAATGTTCCCGGTGTTCTCACGCGTGCGGATGAACCGGCAGTGGGGCGGCATTGTGGATGTGTCGCCGGATGCGTGCCCGATCATCAGCAAGACCGACGTGAAGGGGCTGTATTTCAACTGCGGCTGGGGCACGGGTGGCTTCAAGGCGACACCGGGTTCGGGTTGGGTGTTCGCCCATACGATTGCCAACGACGCACCGCACCCGCTGAACGCGCCGTTCTCGTTGGACCGGTTCTACACGGGTCATCTGATCGACGAACACGGCGCCGCTGCCGTCGCCCACTAACGCTGAACGCACCGGAGAAACCTATGTTGATGATCGAATGCCCGTGGTGCGGGCCGCGCGCCGAATCCGAATTCTCGTGTGGCGGCGAGGCCGATATCGCCCGTCCGCTTGAAACCGAGAAACTGACCGACAAGGAATGGGGCGACTACCTGTTCATGCGCAAGAACCCGCGCGGCGTGCACCGCGAACAATGGCTGCATACGCAGGGTTGCCGCCGCTGGTTCATGGCGACGCGTGATACGGTGTCCTATCAGTTTCTCAGCTATGAAACCTTCGGCGGCTCGACCGCTGGGTCGGCTGTTAAACCCGCTACCAACGACGCTCACGAGGGCAACAAGCAATGAGCCAGAAAGACCGCCTCGGCGCCGGTGGGCGCATCAATCGTGCGATCCCGCTGACCTTCACGTTCAACGGCCGCACCTATCAGGGCTTTCAGGGCGACACGCTGGCGTCGGCGTTGCTCGCAAACGGCGTGCACTTTGTAGCGCGCAGTTTCAAGTATCACCGTCCACGCGGCATCGTGACAGCGGGCGTGGAAGAACCGAATGCCGTCGTGCAACTGGAGCGCGGCGCGTACACGGTGCCGAATGCACGTGCGACGGAAGTGGAGCTGTATCAGGGGCTGGTGGCCACCAGCGTGAATGCCGAGCCGAGTCTCGAGCACGACCGCATGGCGATCAACCAGAAGTTTTCGCGCTTCCTGCCTGCGGGGTTCTACTACAAGACCTTCATGTGGCCGCGTAAATGGTGGCCGAAGTACGAAGACAAGATTCGTGAAGCCGCGGGTCTGGGCAAGGCGCCCGAGGCGCTGGACGCTGACCGTTACGACAAGTGCTTTGCGTATTGCGACGTGCTGGTGGTGGGCGGCGGCCCGACCGGGCTGGCGGCGGCGCATGCAGCAGGCCTGTCGGGCGCACGTGTGATTCTGGTCGACGATCAGCGTGAACTCGGCGGCAGCTTGCTGTCGGGCCGCGCGGAAATCGATGGTCGTGCTGCGTCGCACTGGGTGGAGAAGATCGAGGCGGAACTGCGCCAGATGCCCGAGGTGAAAATCCTGAGCCGCGGCACGGCGTTCGGGTATCAGGACCACAACCTCGTTACCGTGACGCAGCGTTTGACCGAGCATCTGCCGGTCTCGATGCGCAAGGGCACGCGGGAATTGCTGTGGAAGGTCCGCGCCAAACGCGTGATTCTCGCCACGGGTGCGCATGAGCGTCCCATTGTCTTCGGCAACAACGATCTGCCCGGCGTGATGCTGGCGTCGGCGGTGTCGACGTATATCCATCGTTATGGCGTATTGCCGGGCCGCGAGGCTGTCGTGTTCACGAATAACGACGACGGCTATCAGTGCGCGCTCGATCTGAAGACCTGCGGCGCAAAGGTGACGGTGGTCGATCCGCGCGGGCAAGGCAACGGCGCGTTGCCGGCTGCGGCGCGCCGTCATGGGGTGAGGGTGCTGAACAACGCAGTTGTTACGACTGCGCAGGGCAAGCTGCGGGTTGGCTCGGTTGAAGTCGCGGCGTATGCGAACGGCAAGGTGGGCGCAAAAATGCCCGATCTGGCTTGCGATCTGCTCGCAATGTCCGGCGGCTGGAGTCCCGTGCTGCATCTGTTTGCGCAATCGGGTGGCAAGGCGCACTGGAACGGCGAGAAGGTGTGCTTTGTGCCGGGTAAGGCGATGCAACCTGAAACCAGCGTTGGCGCGGCAGCAGGAGAATTCAGCCTCGCGCGCGGCTTGCGGCTTGCAGTCGATGCAGGTGTTGAATCAGCGAAGGCGGTGGGGTTCAACGTGACGCGTCCGCAAGTGCCGCATATCGCGGAGATCGCTGAAGCGCCGCTGTTGCCATTGTGGCTGGTAGGCAGTCGCGAAACCGCGGCACGTGGCCCGAAGCAGTTCGTCGATTTCCAGAACGACGTGTCCGCTGCGGATATTCTGCTGGCCGCTCGCGAGGGCTTTGAGTCCGTCGAACACGTGAAGCGTTATACGGCGATGGGCTTCGGCACTGATCAGGGCAAGCTCGGCAATATCAACGGTATGGCGATTCTGGCCGATGCGCTCGGCAAGACGATCCCCGAAACCGGCACGACTACGTTCCGGCCGAACTACACGCCGGTCACGTTCGGCACGTTTGCGGGCCGCGAACTGGGCGACCTGCTCGATCCGATCCGCAAGACCTGCATTCACGAATGGCACGTCGAGAACGGTGCGGCATTCGAGGACGTGGGCAACTGGAAGCGTCCGTGGTACTACCCGAAGAAGGGCGAGGACCTGCACGCGGCGGTGGCGCGCGAATGCCTGGCGGTGCGTAACGGTGTGGGCATTCTCGATGCATCGACGCTCGGCAAGATCGATATTCAGGGCCCGGATTCAGCGCAACTGCTCAACTGGGTCTACACCAACCCGTGGAGCAAGCTCGAAGTCGGCAAGTGCCGTTATGGCCTGATGCTCGACGAAAACGGCATGGTCTTCGATGACGGCGTAACGGTACGTCTTTCCGAACAGCACTACATGATGACCACCACGACCGGCGGTGCCGCGCGCGTGCTGACGTGGCTCGAGCGCTGGCTGCAAACTGAGTGGCCGAACCTGAAGGTGCGGCTGGCATCGGTGACGGACCATTGGGCGACTTTCGCCGTGGTCGGGCCGAAGAGCCGCAAGGTACTGCAGAAGGTGTGCAGCGATATCGATTTTGCTAACGCCGCCTTTCCGTTCATGTGGTATCGCGAAGGCACGGTGGCCGGTGTCGCCGCGCGCGTGATGCGCATCAGCTTCTCGGGCGAACTGGCCTATGAAGTGAACGTGCCGGCAAACATGGGCCGTGCCGTGTGGGAAGCGTTGATGGCCGCAGGCGCCGAGTTCGATATCACGCCATACGGCACGGAAACGATGCACGTGCTGCGTGCGGAGAAGGGCTACATCATCGTCGGCCAGGATACAGATGGGTCGATCACGCCGTACGACCTCGGCATGGGCGGGCTGGTGGCGAAGTCGAAAGACTTCCTCGGCAAGCGTTCCTTGACACGCTCCGACACGGCAAAGGAAGGCCGCAAGCAGTTCGTGGGCTTACTTTCGGATGATGCGTCGTTCGTGATTCCCGAAGGCAGCCAGATAGTGGCCGGTCCGTTCTCGGGCGACACGGCTCCGATGCTCGGACACGTTACGTCGAGCTACTACAGCCCGATCCTGAAGCGTTCTATCGCGCTTGCCGTTATCAAAGGTGGCCTCAATAAGATGGGCGAGAGCGTGACGATTCCGCTCGCGAACGGCAAACAGGTTGCTGCAAAGATTGCCAGCCCGGTGTTCTACGATACCGAAGGAGTGCGTCAACATGTGGAATGAAGCGAGAAGCAAAGCACCGGACGCGGCTTCGACGATCGTGCAGCGCGCCGTAGGCGAGGTGTGGCAGGAGTCCCCGTTGGTGGGCGTCGGCGATTTGCTGAAGACGCATCAGGCAAGCGCCTCGAAGAAGTTCAGTTTGAGCGAGCGGCCGTTTCGCGATCTGGCGAATCTGCGCGGCGATACCGGCGATCCGGCTTTCGTCAGTGCAGTAGAAAGCGTGACTGGCTGCCGGCCGCCTGCCAAACCGAACACCGTGGCACGCGGCAACGGCTATGAAGTGCTGTGGCTTGGCCCGGACGAGTGGCTGGTGCGCTCGCAACAGCAACAGGGCGCGACGCTCGAAGCGAAGCTCACGCAGGCTCTGGCCGGACAGTTTGCGTCGGCGGTCGATATCGGCAGCGGCTACACGCTGCTCGAAGTGAGCGGCGAGAAAGTGCGCGATGTGCTGTCGCGCGGTTGCCCGCTCGATCTGCACCCGCGCGTGTTCGCTCCTGGCCAGTGTGCGCAAAGCCATTATTTCAAGGCATCGATCGTGCTGATCCCGGTCAACGACGACACCTTTGAACTGGTCGTGCGCCGCAGCTTCGCCGATTACTTCTTCCGCATCATGCTCGACGCGGCTCTGCCGCTGCTGTCGTGAAGCCGTTCGAAGAGGCCATGGCTTCGTTTTCCGCGCCTCCGCGCTTAGGGCGCGGCTGGCGCGTGTTTATCGACGAACTCGCGGTGGCGACGCGGATCGGGCTGCATGCGCACGAGTATGCCGCGCCGCAGCCGGTCGTGATCGATGCAAGCCTCCTTTACCGTGGCGAGCCGTCGGAAGAGGGGGCGCACGCGATGATCGACTATGAGCGCTATTGCGAGCGGGTGAGCGCGTTTCTGGCGGCCAAGCCGCATACACGGATGCTCGAAACCCTGGCTGTCGAAGTGGCGGAATTGTCGTTTCGCGAATGGCCCGCGCTCGACGCGCTGACGCTCGCGCTGCACAAGCCGAAGATCCGCGAAGGGACGCGCCGCATTGGCGTCGAACTGGATTGGACCCGTGCGGACTATGACGCACTGCGTGCCCGAGTCAGCGTGCAGGCGGTGGTCGCTGCGCGTTGAGCGCCTTAGGCCCGTTGATTGAGCCACGAGGGGGATGAGGATGCCACGCGCGCGCACTGCTGAACTGCTCAAACAGGCCTACGAAGCGGGCGATCGCGACGCGGCGCTGGCCTTGCTGGAGCAGAGCATGACATTGGGGCATCGGCGGATCGCCTTGCTTCGGTATCTGCAGGCGCGGCATCTGCACGCAACGCTAGAGGCGCGTCATCATGATTATGTGCGCGAGGTTGCGGCTCGCATGAGTCCGGCGACCTTGGCGCGTCTGGTGGGCGAGGCGCGTATGCGTGCGGCACGCGGTACTTATGAACCCGTGGACAGCACGGCCGCTGCGCGTGCCGCCTCCGCTGGGCAAGATTCTCGCGCAGTTTAAGGGTTCAAAACGTTTAGGCTGAGCATTTAGGCCCGGCGTGAGCATCAAACGCTAAGGCAGCGAGATGGTCAGATTGGCCGATTGCGGGCCGAGCTTGATGATCTGCGAGTACGGCGCGAGCGTGTGCAGCGTGGAATCGCGCAGATAGCTGTTCGGGCCGAGATAGGCGAGCAGCGCAACCAGCGCGAACACCGTGCCGATACTCCACAGCGGCACTTCGCGTTTCAGGCGGCGCGCGACCGACCGTCGTCAAGGACGATGGGTCGCTTGCGCATATTCGCGAGTTGTTGGGGGTGAAGCCCGAAGAGGGGAATTGAGGGCTCCGGGCGGCCTTCAATGTTCTCAACCTAAAGAAATCTCCTTTGGCTGCCGATATACGTGGTAGCCGAAGAGCGTCATTTTACTGATGCCTTGCGGTGTGGAAAGGGATTGGAAAGAAATGAGGCGAGATGACATCTGCAACTGCTGCATCGAAAGACCGGCCGCCGAATCCGTTCGATCTGCGGAACCCGCCCGGCTCCGCGCGCATGAATTTAGCAAGCGCCGGGCAGCAAGCGTCGGCACGATGAACGGCTTGAGTCCCAATCTGTTGGCTCAGCGCATTTTTGCTCGCCTTACGCTTGCGGTGCTGGTCGGAACCCTGGCTGGCTGTAGCGACGGCATTTCACAGGACGACGTACGATTCGTGGTCTCCGCGTTGCCGTCGCAATTCGAGTCATTGCGTATGTACCATACGGCGCCCGACAACGTCGCCCCGTTCGGCAGTTCGGCCCCGCATGCGCCTGTAAAGCTTCAACAGGGTTGCGAAGCGATGCTCCGTGTGCCGGGCGGAGAAAGGCGTGAGGCGGTGATACTGGACAGCGGTACAGCGGCATCCTTCGATCTCGACGCCATCCGTACTGCCGATGGGTGGAACGTTACGTCGGATGGTCTCTCGCCACCCAGCGATAACCCAGTCGAGTTTCGCACTCAGTTCACGAGTTGCGTGAGCGCGATCGTAGATAAGTATCGGGCTGAGCCGGATAAGGCGCCGTTTTCGGAGCCGCTGGTGTTTAAGTAGTCAAACTGACGCCGCCACACGCAGGGCCGATTGAGGGTGGGATCGCGGTGCTATGATAGGCAAACCTAAGCCTATCGAACTGTGCCTTAAAGAAACGTGATGACTCCCCAGACGACGGCGCTGCTGCAAGCAATCGATGCCGATAAGGCAAAGCTGGATGCTGCGCGCCCGTTGCCGGCTCACACGCTTGCGTCGTTGCGCGAGAAGCTGATGCTGGAATGGACTTATCACTCGAATGCTATCGAGGGCAATACCCTCACGTTGCGTGAGACGAAGGTGGTGCTCGAGGGCATCACGGTAGGCGGCAAGTCGCTGCGGGACCACTTCGAGGCCACGAACCACCGAGACGCCATTCTCTACGTCGAGTCGATTGTCGCGAAGGACGAGGCGTTGAGCGAATGGCAGATACGCAACATTCACAACCTGGTGCTAAAGGGCATCGACCAAACCGAAGCCGGCCGCTATCACCAGGAAAACGTGGTGATCGCCGGCGCGAGTACCACGCCGCCCGACTTCCTGCATCTGCCTGAGGAAATGCGCGCGCTGATCGAATGGCACGATAAGTCTGGCGGGATGCACCCAGTCGAGCGCGCTGCCGAACTACACACGCGCTTCGTCAAGATCCACCCGTTCGTGGATGGCAACGGCCGTAGCGGTCGCCTGCTTCTCAACTTCGAATTGATGAAGGCCGGCTACCCACCGGCAATCATCCAGAAAGAGGACCGGTTGGCCTACTACGACTCATTGGACGAGGCGTGCGTCAGTGGCGACTACAGCAGCATCACGCAGCTCGTGGCGAACTCGGTGCATCGCTCGCGCGACACCTACCTTAGCGTTCTGGGGCTGCGTAACTAACCGCCCTGATCACGCACCCCCGCCAGCCAACCCAGCCCGAAACTCAATCCGCCGATTCCTCGCCCGTCCATCATTCGTGTCATTGGAAGCAATCGGCTGATCCGGGCCAACGCCGGTATTCGACAACTTCTGCGGCGCGATTCCCGTGGACACCAGATACCCCTTGGGCGCATTACGTCGGACAGGAAACGCTGCGTCCGCAGACGGGCTGGACCCCGCTCGCCTTTGCGCTGGACTGGATTCGCCCGCCGCGCCAGATGCACTCCACGAGCTTCTTTTATGCCCATACGGATCAGTGGCGCTACGAGAAGCTGGGCGTCGAGGAAATCCTCTCGCCGCTTGCGGACAAAGAGCGTTACGGTGGCTCGCTGATCGACTACAACGTGCGCGCCGAACGGATGGGCTGGCTGCCGTCGGCGCCGCAGTTGCAGACCAATCCGCTGCAGGTGGCACGCGATGCACAGGCCGCCGGCGTGGACGCGAAAGAGTACGTCGCGCGCACGCTATCTGGCGGCTCGCTCAGGATGGGCTGCGAAGACCCAGACCATCCGGACAACTAGGTCGTGCGGGACCGGCGTTTGAATCTGCCGTCGGGACACAACTCGCCGGCTTCGCAACGCGGGTCATAAGTCATGGCTGGGCGGGAATAACAAACCTGTTATAACGTGACGTGGGTGCCGCAGCTACTGCTATCGCGGCACCCACGCCTCACCAGGAATGTCTCTTCAAGACTGAAAGTGCCTCCTCAACCGCCTCACGCCGCATGCAGCCCGCCGCGCAGCAACTGCCGCACCCGCGACAGATCCTGATCGACGTTTTCGGCCTGCTCGAACAGCACCGCGAGCCAGTCGACAAAAGCCCGCACGCGTGGCGACACGCGCCGGCTCTTCACATACGCCACGGACACTGGAATCAACGCAGGCTTCCACTGCGGCAACACTTCGCGCAACTGTCCCGCGTCGAGGTACGGTTGCGCGGCAATGCGTGCCGGCTGGATCAGCCCGAGCCCTTCGAGCCCGCAGGTCAGATAAGCCTGCTCGTCGCTGACCTTCAGGAAGCCGTTGACTTTCACATTCAACGCCGTGTCGCCAACTTCGAAATCGAAGTCCACCGCGCGACCGCTGTGCGGCGAAAGGCAGTGCACGGCAATGTGATTCTCCAGCGCTTCGAGATCGGCGGGCGTGCCGTGACGCTCGAGATAGTCGGGACTGGCGCACGTCACCAGTTCGAGCATGCCGAGGCGCCGCGCCGCGAGGCCGGAGTCCGGCAACTCGCCTAGCTGGATGCTGCAATCCACCGCTTCGCCGACGAGATCCACCGCGCGATTGCTGACGCCGATCGCAAGATCGATGTTCGGGAAACGCTCATGAAAATCGTCGAGCGCCGGCAACACCAGCGCGGTCGCCACCGCGCCCGGCATTTCGACGCGCAGACGGCCGCTCAGCTGATCGGTTGAATGGCGCAGGCTGGCTTCCATTTCGTCGATGTCGGCGAGGATCTGCGCACAACGTTCGTAGTACGCAGCACCTTCGGCAGTCAGGCTGAGCCTGCGCGTCGTCCGCACCAGCAAGGCGGTGCCGAGCAGCGCTTCCAGATTCTGAACCAGCGTCGTCGCCGTCGCGCGCGGCATATCGAGCGATTGCGCGGCGCGTGTGAAGCTATTGGTATCGACGATACGGATAAAAGTGCGCATCGCCTGAATACGGTCAATCACGGGCAATCTCCTGTCAAACAGTACATACGCGGGACAATCCGAATAAGGACGTACAGCCAACGCACCTCGTCCCGTCGGGGAGGCGTGTCGGCATGACGATGCGAGGCGGGAGCAGGGCAGGCCGCCGCAACGGGCGCGGCCTGTGCGTCACGGCTGGCGGGCGCTTGGCCCGCCGGCGTGACGACCTGTGGAACTACCGGGATAAATCCTTGGGGTAAAACGACCGGCAGTTACTTCCGGAGCGAGTCGAGGTCGATCACAAAGCGATACTTCACGTCGCTCTTCAACATCCGCTCATACGCATCGTTAATCTGTTGCATCGGAATAATTTCGATATCCGATGTAATGCCGTGCTCGCCGCAGAAATCGAGCATTTCCTGGGTTTCAGCAATGCCGCCAATCAGCGAACCCGCCAGACGGCGGCGCTTCATGATCAGGTTGAACACCTGCGGCGACGGGTGATCGTGTTCGGGTGCGCCAACCAGTGCCATCGTGCCGTCGCGGCGCAGCAGGTTCAGGAACGGGTTCAGGTCGTGCTGGGCGGCCACCGTGTTGATGATCAGATCGAAGCTGTTCGCATGGGCTTCCATCTCTTCCGGGTTCTTCGAAATCACCACTTCATGCGCGCCGAGACGTTTCGCATCTTCAACCTTCGACTGCGAGGTCGTGAACAGCACGACATGCGCACCCATCGCGCGCGCGAGCTTCACGCCCATGTGGCCGAGACCGCCGAGGCCAACAATGCCGACCTTCTTGCCGGGACCCGCGCCCCACGTGCGCAGCGGCGAGTAGGTGGTGATACCGGCGCACAGCAGCGGCGCCACGCCGGCCGGGTCGAGGTTCTGCGGCACGCGCAGCGTGAATGCTTCGTCGACGACCAGTTGCGTCGAATAGCCGCCAAACGTAATGTCACCGGTTTCGCGGTCCGCGCCGTTGTAGGTGCCGACAAAGCCGTTTTCGCAATACTGCTCGAGGCCTTCTTCGCAGCTCGGGCAGGTACGGCACGAATCGACGAGACAGCCGACGCCGACGAGGTCGCCGGTCTTGTACTTCGTGACGTCAGGACCGACCGCCGTCACACGGCCGACGATTTCGTGCCCAGGCACCACCGGGTAAATCGAGTTTTTCCACTCGTTGCGGGCCTGATGCAGGTCCGAATGGCAGACGCCGCAAAACAGCACTTCCATCTGCACATCATGGGCGCGCAGCTCGCGGCGCTGGAATTCGAATGGGGCGAGTTTCGATTGCGCGTCGCTCGCAGCATAGGCGTAAGTCGTGGTCATGAGTGCTCCTGCAATGGGATGGGTGGCTCAAGGCGCCGGCTGTAGCGACGCGGGGTCGCGAGAGCGGCTTTGCCTTGACTTGGACCGAGATCGCCGCAGTCAATCGCGGGGGTGGGCTCCCTCGACCGGCCTTCTGCGGGCGGGCCATCGGCTTAGCCACGGCTGTTGTGGCTCAATGGCGGGCCCCGGGAAGGCCGGCTTACGGACCGCCGCCCTTTCGGGCAGCAGCGGCGGGAATGGGTGATCCGGCAGGGTTCCCATCGTAGGCGGCGGGCGCTCCCTGGGGAATACCTGAATATCTCGAAGGTTTGCCTATTTCTCCTGAGAGCGAGCGCTATAGGCCGTTTGATGCTAAATTTCAAGCCTTATTCTCTGCTGCATCAATAGGCATTGTCATGCAAACGACTCAAACCTGCCGCGCTGCCATCAGTCCCGCCCAGCAGCGCATGGTCGAACTCTGCGACATTCTCGCGCCGGGCGAGGGCTACACGCCGTCGCGTCTTGAGGGCGTGAAGTTCATGCGTTCGAATCGGCCGATGCCGCGCATGCCGGTGCTCTACGAGCCGAGCATCGTGATCGTGTGCCAAGGGCGCAAACGCGGCTATCTGGGCGAGCAGACCTATTTGTACGACGCGCAGCAGTACTTGGTATTGTCCGTGCCGCTGCCGTTCGAGTGCGAAACCGAGGCGAGTCTGGAGGAGCCGTTTCTGGGCATCTCCGTACGGGTCGACCTGACGGTGGTCGCAGAGCTGCTGATGGCGTTGAACGAAACCCACGGCACGACGCTTACCGAGCCGCGCGGCATCTATTCGACACCGCTCGATCCGGTTATGAGCAACGCCGTGCAGCGTCTGCTTGAAGCGCTGGCTTCGCCGCTCGACGCGAAGATTCTCGCCCCTGCCATCATGCGCGAGATCTGCTATCGCGTGCTGACTGGCGAGCAGGGCGATGCGATCCGCGCCGCGCTCACACATCAGCATCACTTTGGCCGCATCGCCAAGGCGCTGCGGCGCATTCATGCCGATTACCGGGGCGATCTCGATGTCGATACCCTGGCGCGCGAGGCCGGTATGAGTCTCGCGGTGTTTCACGCGCAGTTCAAGGGCGTGACGGCGACTTCGCCCATGCAGTATGTGAAGACCACGCGGTTGCATCACGCGCGACTGCTGATGGTGCAGGATGGTCTGAATGCGGGCGCTGCCGCGGCAAGGGTGGGTTATGAAAGCGCATCGCAGTTCAGCCGGGAGTTCAAGCGGCTGTTCGGGCTGAGTCCCGTGGATGAAGTGAAGCGCATGCGCGCGGTGATCGATTCGCCGCCGCCGCGCGTCGCGCCGCCGGCGGCGAAGTATGTGACGGCGGTGTGAGCGGGCAGCGGCGCGTTGGCTCGAGCGGCGCCTGGCCTGCAGGTAAGAGCTGCCTGGCAGGGCTAAGTGCTCTCCGGGTTCAGGCCGGATCGTGGCAAGAGTAACCGCCTGAGTTCAACCCAGACCGTAGCAGGACTAACGGCCTGAGTTCAGGCTAGACCATAGCAGGGCTTAACCACTTCTTCAGTTCACGCTGGGTCGTGGCAGCACACGCAGAGTTTGTTGCCCTCCGGATCGCGAAAGTAGCCGCCGTAATAGTGCTCGTGATACTGCGGCCGCACGCCAGGCGGGCCTTCGCATGAACCGCCCTGTGCGAGCGCAACGGCATGCGCGCGGTCGACCGTGGCGCGGTCCGGCGCCAGCAGCGCGAGCATCTGACCATTGCCGACACTAGCTGGATTACCGTCGTAGGGCCGGCTGATCACAAACAGTGGACGCGGCTGGTCTGCCGCCATCCAGCCGGCGCAGCCCGTCTGTTCGTCGCGGAACTTGAGCTTGAGCGTGAGCGTGTCCATCAGCGCGGAATAGAAGCCGAAGGCGCGTTCGAAGTCGTTAATGCCAACGAAGACGTGGGATAGCATCTCTTGCTCGTTCCTTTAGACGGTAGATGGTAGACGTTGGACCTGCCGCGGGTCGGCGTGAGCTCGGCGGATTTCTCTGGCCACGCTCTGCAACTGCTTGAACGCGCGAAACCGCGCCTCGTGCAGAGCCGCGATGTCGCCTCGATCCGGCTCGTAGGTTTTGCTGATCTGCGACATGCTGGCCATCGCCGAGCGCACGTCGTCGAAGCTGCCGCCCGCCACGCCACCCAGCATCGCGGCACCCAGCAGCACGGGCTCTTCCGCCTGCGTGGCGAGGACGGGCTTTCCTGTCGCATCGGCGAGCAGTTGGCGAACGAGATCGAGTCGCCCGGCGCCGCCGCTGATCACCACGCGCTCGATCGGTGCACCGGCGGTAGCCTGCGTCTCGATGATCTGGCGCAGGCCGTAACCAATGCTGCAAATGCCGGCAATGTAGAGGGCGACCAGGCTGTCCAGATCGTCTTCCATGCCAAGGCCCGCAATCACGGCTCTGGCGTGCGGGTCAGCCAGCGGGGCACGGTTGCCGAGGAACTCGGGGACGACATGTAGCCCGTTGGCCAGTCTCACCGCGCCAGACAAACCGTCCGCCGTCTGCGCCGACTGCACGGCGAGAGCGGCGAGCATCACCGGCAAGGACTGTCCCGCTTGCTCCGCTTGTTGACGGGCGTCGGGCGTTGCAGGGTGCATCGAAAGCAGTCGTTCGATCGCTGCGCCCGCAACCGATTGGCCACCCTCGTTGAGCCATGCATCGGGGACCATCGCCGAAAAGTAGGGGCCCCAAACGCCGGGCACGAAGACCGGACTGCGCGTGGTGGTCATCGTGCACGATGAGGTGCCGAAGACGTAGGCGAGGCAGGCTTCGGGCTCGCCATCGGCACCGACGGTGCCGATCCCGCCGGCATGAGCATCAATCACGCCTGTGGCGACCGGCGTTCCAGCCAGCAGTCCAAGCTCAGCGGCGGCGCTTGCCGTCAGCCCGCTGCCGAGCGGCGTGCCCGCGTCGACCACGGTCTGGCCGATGCGCACAAACGCCTCGTCCGCCAGCACGCCGAGTCCGACGGTGCGGAAATAGCTCTCGTCCCAGCGCCGTTCGTGCGCCAGATAGGTCCATTTGCAGGTGACCGTGCAAGTGGAGCGCGACAGATCTCCGGTCGCGCGCCAGGTCAGGAAGTCGGTCAGATCGAAGAACTGCCATGCTGCTTCGAACACGCTCGGCCGGTTCTCGAGAAGCCATAGCAGCTTCGGCGTCTCCATCTCCGGCGAAATCTTGCCGCCGACAAATTTCAGCACCTCGTGGCCCGTCGCGTTGATGCGTTCCGCCTGCTCCACAGCGCGGTGGTCCATCCAGACGATGATGTCGCGTTCGGCCTGTTCCGAGGGTCCCACCGGCAGGGACTGTCCGTCCGCGCCCAGCACGACGAGCGAGCAGGTGGCGTCGAAGCCGATGCCGGCGATCTGACCGGGCGACACCGCGGCCTGCGCCAGTGCATCCTTCACGGAATCGCAGACGGCCTTCCAGATTTCGCCGCTCGACTGCTCGACGATGGAGCCGCTCGCATGGAACAGCGTGATGTCACGCCTGGCCGACCCCACCATGCGGCCAGCGAGGTCGAAGATACCAGCCCGGGCGCTGCCCGTGCCCACGTCCACGCCAATGACATAGCGCACATCGCGCGTGCTGTCTGCCGCGCCGGAGGTCGGGTTTTCTGAAGTCATAGCTTGCTGCCTGCTCGTTGTCTGCTCATTGCTCATTCAGGGAGGCGTTTCTGATCGGCCGCCCCGCGGACAGTGGACAGCGGGCCACATGAGGCCCGCGCCTGTCACGCGTTTCAGAGATCGACGCTGTTCGGAAGGATAACGATATCGCGGATTGTCACATTGCGGGGCCGCGTCAGCATGAAAAGCACCGCATCGGCGACCTCTCTCGGCTGCATCAGGCTGCCGTTGGCCAGCGCCTCGTCCATCTTCGCCTTCGGCCAGTCGTCGAGCAGAGCAGTGACGACAGGCCCTGGGGCCACCGCGCCAACCCGCACACCATGCTTGGAGAGTTGGCGCCGGGTCGTATGGACGAAAGCCTGCACCGCGAACTTGGAGGCGGTGTAAATCGGCTCCCACACGACCGGAACGATGCCCGCGATGGAACTGGTGAAGACGATGTCGCCCGATTTCTGCGCGACCAGGTGCGGCAGGACGGCGTGGACCGAGCGGAACGCGGCGTTCACGTTCAGGTTCAGCACGCGGTCCCATTCGTCCGGATTGCCGTCCGCGACCTCGCCGCCGACGTAAGCGCCGGCGTTGGCGTGAAAGATATCGAGGCCGCCTGCGAGGGCGAGGATTTTCGGCAGCATCCCGGATACCTCCGCCGGCTGCAGCAGATCCACGACGAGCGGAAACGCGTTCGGCCCCAGTTCCGCGCACAGTTTCTCGAGCCTGTCCTTCGCACGATCGATCAACACGACCTTCGCGCCTTCCTCGATCAGCGCGCGCGCGCATTCGAGGCCAATACCCGATGCCGCACCCGTGATGGCGGCAACCTTTCCTTTGATGGATTCAGACATTTAATGCTCTCCTCTGTAATTACGCGCGGCCATGCGAGACACGGGACTGGCGGGCGAGCGAGTCGACGATCACCGCGATCGCCAGCACCGCGCCGGTGATCATGAAGCGCAGCGACGACGACAGGTTCAGCAGCGTGAGGCCGCTGGCGATGGACTGGATCACGATAATGCCGAGCACCGCCGAATACGCGCTGCCGCGGCCGCCAAAGAGACTCGTGCCGCCGATCACCGCTGCGGCGATGGCATTCAGGTTGACGTCGCCGGTGCCGGCCTGCTGGCTGGCCGAAGCAAGCCGCGCCGCCGTCAGCACGCCGCCGAGCGCGGCGAGACTCGCGCACAGCACAAAGGCGCTGGTGTAGATGGCGCCGACATTGATACCGGCGCGCCGCGCGGCCTCGTGATTGCCGCCGACCGCATGCATCGAGCGGCCCCAGCGCGTCCGCTTCAACCCATAGTCCATCGCGACCGCGATGCCGAGGAAGATGCCGAACATCAACGGAACGCCGCGCCCCTGGTTGAGGTAGGCCACCACCGCTTCCAGCAGCACAGTGATGGCGAGGCTGCGCACGAGCAGGCTGCCTACCGAGGGCGCCGAGAGATTGGACGCATGGCGTCGCTCACGCGTGCGCATCCCGAGCAACAGCATCACGGCACCCGGCACGAGCGCGAGGATGTACGACACGACCGCGGGGATGATGATGAGTTGTCCGAGGTTCACCATCGCCGAGTCGTAGGGCAGGTTGATCGAGCCGGTCGCGCCGAGGACGTAGAGCTGCATCCCGAGAATCGCGAGCAAGCCGGCGAGTGTCGCGACGAAGCTTGGCATGCCTAACCGGTTGAGCAACAGCGCGTAGATGGCACCTACCACCGCGCCGACGATCACGGCAGCAACGATGGCCAGCAGCACCGGCCAGCCATGATTGACCCAGAGCATCCCGACGAGGGCCGAAGCGAAGCCGCTCATCGAACCCACCGACAGGTCGATTTGCCCCACCATCAGCACGCAGACGATGCCCAGCGAAATCACGCCGACCGTCGAACAGTCGAACAGCAGGTTCACCAGGTTGTCGGCCGAGAGGAACACCGGGTTCAGACTGGTGAACACGGTCCAGATGATGACCAGGCCCGCGATAACCGGCAGCGATCCCAGATCCCCCGAACGCACCCGTTCGACGAAGGCCGACACGGTGCCACCCACTCCGGCGGCGTGTTTGACACGCACATCGCTGCGATCGAGCAGGGTGGAGGGCTTCGCAGCGCCTTGCGGTTCAGGCTGTGGCGCGCCTTGCATTTCGTTACTCATGATGGTTCCTTTGACTAGGCGCCCTGTTCGGCCTGGCGCCGGCCGGCGCGACGCGACACTGCGTTCTCGGTGGCGCCGGTAATCGCGGCCACCAGTTCCTGATTCGACGAGTCGGGATAGAAGACACCGTTGTTGCGGCCGAGGCGCAGCACGACGATGCGATCCGCCACGGCGCGGACGTCCTCCATGTTGTGGCTGATCATGATCACCGCATGGCCGCGGTCGCGCACCCGCTCGATCAGGTTCAGCACCTCGGCGGTCTGGGCCACACCGAGCGCCGCGGTCGGCTCGTCGAGCATGATCAGCTTCGGATCGAGCAGCAGCGAGCGGGCGATCGCCACAGTCTGGCGTTGGCCACCCGAGAGCGAGGCGACCACATCGCGCACGCTCGGGATACGGGCCGATAGCTCGTTCAGCAGCGTCCACGCCTTCACCTCCATCGCCACCTCGTCGAGGCGCAGCGGATTCATCTCGCGCCCGAGGTAGATGTTGGCGACGACATCGAGGTTTTCGCACAGTGCGAGATCCTGGAACACCGTGGCGATGCCGAGATCGAGTGCCGCGGCCGGATTGGACAGCGAGACCTCGTTGCCGCCGAAGGTGATCGTGCCGGAGCTGGGTTGATGGACGCCGGCGAGCACCTTCACCAGCGTGGATTTCCCGGCGCCGTTGTCGCCCACCAGGGCGACCACTTCGCCGGCATGCACGTCGAGCTCGATGTCCGTCAGGGCCGAGACTGCTCCGAAGTGCTTCGAGACGCCGCGCAGGCTCAGCACCAGCTCACCTCGCGCGGACCGTGTTGTGGAGTTGTCAGTCATTGGACGGATACCTCATGATGAAGGGAGGAACCCGGCACGAACCAGGTCCCGGCCGGCGCTGTGCCGGATCAGTTCGTGATGCCGAGTTTCTTGCAGCCGTCGGCATAGCGGTCGGTGCACAGATCCTTGGCGCTCGCAAAGCCCTTGTCGACTACTTCCGCCTTGAGGTTCTTCGCTGTGATGACCGCGGGCTTGAAGAGTTGCGTCGGCGTGTTGAAGAGCGTCGTTTCACCCTTTGGGGCCTGACCATTCAGGAAGCCCACGGCCACCTTCGCCGCAGCTGCCGCGACGATTTCACTCGGCTTCAGGATAGTGTTGTACTCGTCACCCGCGATGATCAGTTGCAGCCCTGCTAGCGTCGCGTCATTACCGGTCACGGGCGGCACCGGATTCACGCCGGCTGCCTTGAACGCCGCAACGGCCCCGCCGCCCGTGCCGTCATTGGCGGCCACGACACCGACAATCTGCGACCCAAAGCGGGTGATCTGGCCGCTGACCCACTGCTGGGCCTTCGGCGGCGCCCAATCCGGCGTGTCGTACTCAGCGAGCGTCTTGTAGCCGCTGCCCGCCAAACCCGCGTGGATGCCCTTCTTGATCAGCCCTGCGGCCGCATCAGTCGGCGAACCGTTGACTTCGAGCACGCCACCCTTGCTGGTGGGCACGTTCGTCTCTTTCAGGTGCTCGACGAGCGACTGCGCGATGGCCTTGCCGATGCCTTCGTTGTCGAACGACACGTAGTAATTGGCGGGCGTCGAGGGCACAGGCCGGTCATATGCAATCACCTTGATACCCTGCGCCTGCGCCATATGAACCAGCGACGCGGCGGCCGTCGAGTCCACTGGGTCGAGTACGATCACCTTGGCGCCTTGTGCGATCACCGAGTTGAACTGCTGCTGCTGGGTCGAGACGTCGGCATTGGCGTTCTGGTACAGCACCTTGCAGTCGGGGCAGAGCTTGTTCATTTCGGCCTTGAAGCCGGGAAAGTCGTGCTGTTCGTAGCGCGTCGAGGCCTGGTCGGGCATCAGAAAGGCGACCGTGCCACTGGGTGCGGCCAATGCCGCGGTGCTGCTCAGCAGGGCAAGGCTCAGGCTCAGCGCGCTGACGCGGATCAGTTGGTTCGAAAGTCGGGTCATCAGGTGTCTCCGTTTATTAGAAAATTCCCGGCGTATTGGTGCCGTGGTTGGGCTGCGGGTGAGGCTTCAGTAAAACACTTGCTAGCCGAGCGCTTCCGAGGCGTGTGCGGCGTCAGGTGATTCGGTTGCGCTGGCGGCATTGAGCTGCTGCCAGGCACGCCATTTCGAAGGCGACATCTCCTTCAGCAACAGAAACTGGCGATTAAAGTTCGAGAGGTTGTTGAAGCCGACCTGATAGCAGATATCGGTGACGTTCAGTTCTCCCGACATCAGCAATTGGCAGGCCAGATTGATGCGCAGCCGATTGACGTACTGGACGAAGGGCACGCCGGTGTGGCGGCGGAAATATCGCGAGAAGGCGCTCACGCTCTGGCCCGACAGTTCGGCCAATTCCGTCTCGCGCAACTCTTGCGACAGGTTCTTGCCAATATAAGAAAGCACGTGATTGATGCGCGTCCCCTCATAGCACGCTGGGTCCGCACGATAGGCGGCGCTCGCCAGCTTCACCGGCTCTGCGCTTTGCAAAAGCAGGTCGAGCAAAGCAATAAACAGCGTGATACGCCGTATTCCTTGCGCGCCCAGCATCTCGCGCATGAGCGGTTCTGCGGCTGCGCCCGTTTTTGCTGCGAACAGAACGCCCCAACGCGATGCGTCGAGTAAGCCTTCCATGCGTCTGAGTTCGGGAAAAGCCTGGGTGGCTCGCGAGAGGAATTCGGCATCGAACTGCAGCACCAGACCGCGTTCGTCCACGCGGCTGCCCTGCGGCACGCTGCTGACCCAGTTGTGCGGCAGATTCGATCCCACCATCACGAGATTACCGGGCGCAAAGTTGCCGATGTAATCGCCGACGAAGTATTTACCGGTGGTCGCTGTGATCAGATGAATTTCGTATTCCGGATGGAAATGCCAGCGCACCGTGCGATAGGGGTAGCCATGCGACCAGACCTTGAACGATTCGTCGCGCGGCACGGCGACCAGTTCCAGATCCGGCTGGACAAGGTTGGCGCTGCGGGCCTCCTGACGCGCCGTGGCACCCCGGGTGGTGTGCATCTGTCTTCCTCCTGAGCCAATTTCTTTTTCGGGCAGTTCGCTTGAACCGTATTGCGCATTGCCATGACCGAAAATTAGCCCTGTTGGAGGTATCTCACCACTGAAAATAGGACTGTAAACCGATACTTTCTTGCATTCGGGTTAGTCCGTAAGGGATAAAGAGTCAACTTTTGTGCAACGCAGCAGCTTGTTTACGAGCAGTTGATTTGCAGAGCGAACCTGCCACACGCCCGTAAAAGATGGTTTTCGTCATCAGAAGAGCAGGGCACGCGATAAACGCTATGTATTGCTTATTATTGCCCTGCGAGCAAGCCATCCCAGCGCCAGGCTGGGCGATTGCTCTTCGTTGCGCTCACAACAGATTGACCTTACCGGTAGCGAGATCGTAGACGGCTCCAACCACTTTGACTTTGCCCTCGCTGACGTAGCGGCCGATGACGGGCTTCGACACGCTCAGCCGGTTGGCATTGAGCCGCACGTTCTCGATGGTTGCGTTCGCTTTCAGATCGGCATCGCCATGCAACTGGGCGATGGCCACTGCGGGTTTGAGCGAACGCGCCAGATCCGGAAGATGGCCCGGCAGCACGACGCCTTTCTGAATCGCGTCGACCGTGGCGCTCACCGCACCGCAGTTGGTATGGCCGAGCACCATGATGAGCGGCACCCGCAGAAACTTCACGCCGTATTCGAGACTCGCGAGTCCATCCTCATTGACGAAGTTACCGGCCACCCGCACCACGAAAATATCGCCTGGTCCCTGATCGAAAGCCAGTTCCGGGGCAACGCGCGAGTCTGAGCAGCCGACGATCGCGGCAATCGGATATTGCGCCGTGACACGGCTCGCCCGGCCGGCCGAATAGTCCTTGTTGGAAGGCGCATTGGTCGCGTAGCGCGCGTTGCCGTCCATGAGGCGCGCGAGCGCCTCGGCCGGGGTGATCGCATTGGGCGCGTTGGCGTCCACCGGCTCGGCGGCCCGGGTTTCGCCTGGCGCGAGGCCAGCCAACGTCAACGATGCGGCGCCCGCGAACAGTAACTGGCGGCGTGATGCAGACGGCAGAACGGTGTTGCACATGGCGCTTCTCCTTGCGTGAAGGGCAGCACTGTTTCAGCCGCCCTGTGGAACGACAGTGACTTGCGGCGGGCGCGGGCACACGGCAAAGCTCGATCGCCTGCGTGAGTTCTTGCCTATGTCACATCCGGTGCAAACACTATACTTGGCTGAGGGCGCGTGCATTGCCCCGTTGTAACGCACCCGACGCTCACCACCCAAGGAGAGATCATGGTCAAGCTAGCGCTGTTCGTTCGTCTGGAAGCCAAGCCCGGCAAGGAACAGGAGGTCGAGCGTTTTCTGCTGGACGGCTTACCGCTGGTCGAGGACGAACCGGCGACGACCGCATGGTTCGGTTTGCGTCTTGGCCCATCCACCTTCGGCATCTTCGATGCCTTTGCGGATGAAGCCGGACGTGACGCGCATCTTTCCGGCAAGGTGGCCGCGGCGCTGATGGCCAGGGCGGGAGAGTTGTTTGCGGTGCCGCCCTCGATCGGAAAGCTCGACGTTCTCGCCGCCAAATTGCCCGGATAGGGTCGTCGCAGGCATCAGGCAGTGCACGTGCGCAGCGCGCGAGCGTGAACTCGCCCGCCTGCAGGCCTGCCCGAGCCAGACCCGGGCAAGCGCTGTTTCAATCTTCGTTCGACTTGCTCATGGTCTGGTTCGCATAGTGCGCGCGCTTTTCCTCATACATCAGCAGATCCGCCCGCTGCACCACGGCTTCCAGCCGTTCGCCATACTGACAGGTTGCCGCGCCCATCGAAAAGCTCAATAGCGAGCCTGGGTAGAACTGATTGTTCAGCTCAACCAGTTGCCGAATCGTGTCGATCATCGCCGCGCCGCCATGCTCATCGGTACTGGGCATCAGGATAGCGAATTCGTCGCCACCGATGCGCGCCGCGTGAAAGGGCGTTTCCATCGCTTTCGCCAGCACCTCGCCGGCCCGTCGCAAGAGCGCGTCGCCGGCCGCGTGGCCGAGCTGGTCGTTGATCCGTTTCAGGCCGTTCAGATCGGCCATGATTACGGTCACCGGGAACGGACCCTTGCGTTCGAGCCGGTTGAGTTCGTCAACGTAGAACGAGCGGTTGCGCAGCTTGGTCAGCACATCGTGCTTGCCGAGAAACTCCAGATAGGCCTCAGCTTTCTTGCGCGCGGTGATATCGGTCAGCGCCACCAGCACGAGGTCCCAATCCTGCTCGTGCCCCGGCAGCACCGAAAATTGCAGATGCACGTGCACCTCGCTGCCGTCCAGCGAGTAATTGAGGACTTCGCGTTGCTGAAAGAGCTTGCCGTCCCACAGGTCGACGAGCTGCTCGCGGAAATGTGGCCGCATGTCGTCGCGGAACACCTGTGGCAAACGGGCCAGCAGGGTCTGCTTGTCCGGCGCCGCGAACATGGCGAGCGTGTGCCGGTTCACGTCGAGCACGTGAATTTCCTGCATGCAGCGCTCGACGAACTCCGGATGCACGTCTGTGAACACGCGGAAGTCGGCGATACCGGCCGCACGTGCCTCGTTGAGCAGACGTTTGACCGCGCTGAAATCTTCGACCCAGAGCGACACCGGCGAGTCTTCGAACAGACCGCGCGCGTATTGCTCGGCGTGCACGAGGCGATGGCGCGCGCCTTCCAGCTCGCTCACGTCCTCAAGCGAGACCAGCACGCGGTCCCAGCGCGCTTCGTGCCCAGGCAGGACGGCGCCCTTGAGCAGCACATCGACCCGCCGACCGCCAAGCGTGTAATTGACGGTCTGGCTCATGAAATTCCTGTGGCCGGCCCATAACTGGCACAGCTCTTCGAGGTGGGTCTTCAGCATGTCGTCGCGAAACACTGCGCCGAGATTGGCGGTCAGCGTGGCGAGACTGTCCGCTTCGAACAGATCGAGCGTCTTGCGGTTGACCTTGATGACGCGGATGCTGTGCGCGCACTGCGCGACCCGCTCGGGATGCTCGCTGAAATGCGCGCGTAGATCGGTGACGCCCTCGGCGCGCCAGGTGTCGAACAGCGTGCGCACGCCGCTGAAGTCCTCGAGCCAGAGTGAAACGGGGGCCAGCTCGAACATCTCCGAGTCGTCGCTGGCCGTCGCTTCACCGCGGGGCATCTCTTCTTCACCAAGGGTATCCAGCATGACGAGTCCGTAGTCGAAAGTGTCGCCATTTTAAGACGACTTGGCGGGCAAAGGCGGCCGGGTCAATAACGGTCCTGGCCTGAGGTGGGGCGAAGGGTAGCCCGCTGGGGCCTGCAAGTCGCCGCCAGAGCCGGTCCGGTGCGCTCAAACCCTTACCTGCTAACGGCAGGCAGGGCGGCAACTTGAGCCGCAGCGTACGCCGGGCGTGGTCGTCTGCATACCCGCTGAGCCCTTGTTACACTTTCCAGCGTCGCAGTGTCCCGCCAATCAACGCGCTGAGTCCATGAAGCCTACTTTGCTGGTTCTGATTCCCTTGAATGATGAAAGCCGCGCGTGTATCGCGGCCGCGTTTGACGTGGTCTATGCGCCGGATCCCGCCTCGCGCGCCGAGGCGATCGCCTCGCACGGCGCCACGGTTCGCGCCGTGCTGACCAATGGCACGACCGGGGTGAAAGCCGTGGAAGTCGATCAGTTGCCGAAGCTCGAATTGATCAGCGCGCTGGGCGCCGGTTACGAAAACCTTCCACTCGACCACGCGCGCGCCCGCAACATCGTGCTGGTCAATGGAGCAGGGACCAATGACCACTGCGTCGCCGATCATGCCTTCGCGCTGCTGCTGGCAGTGGTGCGCGATGTCCCGCAACTCGATCGGGCGGCCCGCGAGGGCGTTTGGCGCAACACGCTGCCGATGCACCCGAACGTGTCGGGCAAGCGCCTTGGCATTCTCGGCCTCGGCAATATCGGTCAGAAGGTCGCCAGACGTGGCGCAGGGTTCGACATGGAACTCGGCTACCACAACCGTAAGCCGCGTGAAGGCGAGTCGATGCGTTACTTCGATAGCGCCACGGCGCTCGCGCAGTGGTGCGATTTCCTCGTGATAGCGACGCCGGGCGGCCCCGCCACGCAGCATCTGGTCAACAAGGCGGTACTCGACGCGTTGGGACCGAATGGGTTCGTCGTGAATGTGTCGCGCGGCAGTGTCGTCGATACCGCGGCGCTTGCCGACGCACTCAAGGCGGGATCGATTGCCGGGGCTGGGCTCGACGTGTACGAGGGCGAGCCGCATCTGCCCGAAGCCTTGCGCGAGCTGCGCAACGTCGTGCTGACGCCGCATGTGGGTGGCCGCTCGCCAGAGGCGGTCATGGCCTCGGTGCAGAACTTTATAACCAACGCTACACGGCATTTTGCGGGCGAGGCGGTGTTGACGCCGATCTGAGCGGGGCTGCGGTAGACCGCCTCCGCGAAAGCGGTAGTCGCCTGCTGGACCACTTGAATCAGGACGATGGGCGGCGAACCGTCGAGATCCGCTCGTGCGGCAGCGGCACGTTCATATCTGACGCACTCGACACCTGACGCAGTTCGTCGGCAATGATCGAGATCAGCGCGTCAGCCGCCGCGCTCAGGGGTCGGCGCGGGTGGCTCACACAGACGATATGGCGCACGATGCGCGGCGCGAGGATCGGATAGGCGCGCAACGTGCCTTGCCGCACGGCACGTTCGACGGCGATGCGCGGCAGGATCGTGGCAAAACGCGTGCTCTCCACGAGCTTGACGATGGTGGAGAGCACATCGATTTCGAAGCGCGGTGCAAGCAGAATGTCTTCATGCTGCGCGGCTGTATCGAGCACGCCGCGCAGACCATGACGCTTGGTCGGCAACACGAGCTCCAGTTCGGGCAACTGCGCCAGTTCGATCGCGTGCGGCAGATCGGGACCGTGCATGGCGCTGGTGACCAGCACCATTTCCTCATCGAGGAGCGGCTGCGCATCGAGCGAGAGCCGCGAGCGGGGCTTGTTGATCAGCGCAGCGTCGAGCTGGCCGCCCGCCACCCAATCGATGAAAGTGGCGCTATAACCATCCGCCACCGTCACTTCGACGTGCGGATAACGCGTATGAAAGCGCGACAGCGAATCCGCGAGGACGCTCTCCGTCACCGAGGCGATCAGCCCAATCGCGACGTGACCGGTCACCACTTCGTCGCGCTGCACGAGTTGCTGCCTGGCATGGGCGAGATCGCGCACGATCGGCAGGAACAGGCGGTACATCAACCGCCCCGCGGCGGTCGGGGCCATGCCGTGCGCACCGCGTTCGAAGAGTTGCTGGTGCAGCTCGTCTTCGAGCTTGGCAATCTGCATGCTCAATGCGGGCTGCACGATGTTCAGGCGCTTTGCGGCACGCGTGACGGAACCGTCTTCAAACAGCGCGATGAAATACTGGATTTGTTTGAGGTCCATAGCGATCTGAATGGGACGTCAAGTCGGGGGCCATCAACGTGGCTAATGAGCTCGGATCACATTATCAGGTTTGCGCCGGAAAGTGCACCAACGGATGTCCCGGATGATGCCGCTCCAGCTCGCCTGAGACGGTAATTCAATGGATATCGTTTTGTAAGCCGGGTGTCATTGGGGCTAACACGGATATCAGTATCGATGATTCAAAACATCAAAAAACAGTATTAGAACTTATACAGCGATCTCGCTACGCTTCATTGCATATCTCGCGGCGACTGTTCCCGGCGCATAGCGAGGCATCAATGGAGACGTAGATGAACACACGCGATGCCGTCACGAACGGCACCTCTTCCTTGTCGTGGGCCCCGCAATCCGGCGTGCTGACGCTGCGCGACTGGCTCGCGCATCTTGCAAGAACGGATCGTCTGGCGACGATCGACAAACCCGTCGCGCTCGAACACGAACTCGCCGCCATCGCCAAACATCTCGACGGCGACCAGGCCGTATTCTTCACGAAGCCGGCTGGCCGTGACATTCCGGTCGTGAGCGGATTCATGTCAAAGCGCGCCTGGATTGCTGAAGCCATGGGCGTGGCCGAATCTCAACTGCTGACGCGGTTTCGCGAAGCGGCCGGGCAGCCGATTGCGTCGAAAGTCTTGCCGCGCGACGCTGCGCCGTGCCAGCAGGTAGTGCTGACGAAGGACATCGATCTGCACGCGTTGCTTCCCATCCCCACGCACAGCGAACATGACAACGGCCCCTATATCACAGCGGGTCTCGTGATCGCGCGCAATCCGCGCACCGGCGTGCAGAACGTGTCGATCAACCGCATCCAGGTGCATGGCCCGGACCGCATGGCGATCCTGATGCTGCCGCGCCATTTGTACGCGTTTCAGAAGGCCGCGGAAGAAGCAGGCGATGCGCTCGACGTGGCAGTCGCAATCGGCGTCGATCCACTGACGATGCTCGCTTCGCAAGCAATTACTCCGATCGATCACGACGAGCTGGAAATCGCCGGCGCGCTGCACGGCATGCCGCTGCCGGTCGTCCAATGCGTGACGAACGGGGTGCATGTGCCCGCGTTTGCAGAGATCGTGATCGAAGGCCGCATCCTGCCGAACGTGCGTGAGCCGGAAGGCCCGTTTGGCGAATTTCCTAAGTACTACAGCGCACAGGAGGCGCGTGAAGTGATCGAAGTCACTGCGCTCACGCATCGCGAGAAGCCGATTTTTCATACGATTGTGCCGGCGGAAATGGAGCATCTGCTGCTCGGCGCGATTCCGCGCGAGGCGACGCTGCTCGCTCACCTGCAGCGCAGCCATCCGGGCGTGAAGGACGTGCACCTCTCGGTAGGGGGCGTGTGCCGCTATCACCTGTGGATCCAGTTCGACAAGAGGCGTGAAGGCGAAGCTAAGAATGTGATCCTCTGCGCGTTCGGCGCGCATTACGACATCAAGCAGGTCGTCGTGGTCGATACCGATGTGGACGTGCACGATCCGGCGGAAATCGAATGGGCGGTAGCGACGCGTTTTCAGGCTGATCGTGATCTGGTGGTGATCGAGGGCGCACAAGGCTCGCCGCTCGATCCGTCCACCACGGTCGGCCAGCCCGTGGATGCACCGCTTCATCTGCAAGGCGTGAGCGCGAAGATGGGGCTCGACGCCACGCGGCCGGTCGTCTATCCGGCGCACGTGTTCACACGCGTGCGGATTCCCGGCGAGAACAAGGTCGATCTCGACGCCCTGGTTGCGGCGGACAACGCCAGCTTCGCCGCTTATCTGGGTGCTGACGCGGGCAAGCGGCATGACTGAGCGTCAGCGCGAGCGCATCGTCGTGGGCCTCTCGGGGGCCAGCGGCGCGGTTATCGGCGTGCGCTTGCTCGCCGCGCTGCGCCGCCTTGGCACGCATGAGACCCATCTGATCGTGTCGGCATCGGGCGCGGTGACGGCCGCGCAGGAGCTGGGTCTCAGCCGTGGCGACCTCGACGGCATGGCCGACGTGGTCCATAACGTGCGCGATATTGGCGCCTCGGTTGCGAGCGGCTCGTTCCTGACCTCGGGCATGGTGATTGCACCGTGTTCGATGAAAACGCTCGCGAGCGTCGCGAACGGTTTCGCCGACAACCTGCTGACGCGTGCGGCCGATGTCATGCTCAAGGAACGCCGCCGCCTCGTGCTGGTAGCGCGGGAAACGCCATTGAATCTGGCCCATCTGCGCAACATGACGCTCGCCACCGAGATGGGTGCGATCGTAATGCCGCCGGTCCCGGCGTTCTACGCGCATCCGCAGACCATCGACGACGTGGTCGATCACACGGTGGGGCGGATTCTGGATCTGTTCGGCATCGAGCATCGCGAGATCGCACACCGCTGGAGCGGTCTCGCCGATGCATTTGCGGGCCGCGATGAGGGAACAGACCGATGAACCAGCGCGATACGGCTTTTGCCGAGCTCAAGCCAGGGATTCCGCACGAAGCCGAAGAAGCGGCTCCGGGCGCAGCCCCACGGCGGCACGTCGGCCGCTCGATGCAGCGCGTCGAAGACCCCGCGATCCTGACTGGCCGCGGCCGTTATGGCGATGACATCGGCGTGAAGCCCGGCACGCTGCATGCCGCGATCTTGCGTTCGCCGCATGCGCATGCCGAGCTCGCTGCAATCCGCGCCGAAGACGCATTGAAGCACCCCGGCGTGCGCGCCGTGCTGACCCGCGATGATCTGCGCGCATGGTCGCGGCCGTTCGTCGTCGGCGTGAAGTCGCCCATGGAGCAATGGTCGCTGGCGATGGACCGCGTGCGTTACGTCGGCGAACCGGTGGCCGTAGTGCTGGCGGAATCGCGTGCGCTGGCGGAAGACGCACTCGACCTGATCAAGGTCGACTACACGCTGCTCGATCCGGTGACGTCAATCGAACAGGCGGCCAGCGATGACGCTCCCATTTTGCACGAGCGCGTCGGCACCAACGTGATCAGCGATCGGCACTTCCGCTATGGCGACCCCGAAGCCGCGTTCGAGAAAGCGCCGCACCGAGTGAAGCTGCAGGCGCACTATCCGCGCAATAGTTGTGCGCCGATTGAATGCGGCGTGGTGATTGCCGAGTTCCTGTCAGGTGACGAAGGCTACGACGTAACATCGAATTTCATGGGACCGTTCTCGCTGCACGCGGTAATGGCGATGGCGCTGAACGTGCCGGCGAACCGGCTGCGTCACAAGGCGCCGCGCGACTCGGGCGGCAGCTTCGGCGTGAAGCAGGCGGTGTTTCCCTATGTAGTCCTGATGTGCCTTGCCTCGCGAAAGGCCGGTGCGCCGGTGAAGTGGGTCGAAGACCGGCTCGAACATCTGAGCGCGGCCACATCGGCGACGGCGCGCTTTTCGACACTCGAAGCCGCGGTGGAAAACGACGGCAGGATCATCGCGCTCTCCTACGACCAGCTCGAAGACTGCGGGGGTTATCTGCGCGCGCCGGAACCCGCGACGTTCTACCGGATGCACGGTTGCCTCACCGGCGCCTACGCGATTCCAAACCTGCTGGTGCGCAATCGTGTTGTGCTGACAAACAAAACGCCCACCGGGCTCGTGCGCGGCTTCGGCGGCCCGCAAGTGTATTTCGCGCTGGAGCGGTTGATACAACGGATTGCGCTTACGCTGAAACTCGACGTGCTGGAGGTCTACCGGCGCAATTTCGTCGCGGCGGACGCGTTTCCTTATCGCGCTGCAGCCGGTGCGCTGCTCGATTCGGGCAACTATCAGGAGGCGCTACGCCGCTCGTTGTCCGCGGGAGGCTACGACGAGCTCGTTGCACGTCGCGAGGCAGCCCGCAAGGAGGGCCGCCTGTACGGCATCGGCTTTGCGGCGATCGTCGAGCCGTCCGTGTCGAACATGGGATACATCACTACCGTGATGCCCGCTGAGGCCCGCAAGAAGGCAGGGCCGAAGAGCGGCGCAATTGCGAGCGCGACTGTGAGCGTCGATCTGCTGGGCGGCGTGGTGGTCACGGTGGCCTCTACTCCGGCGGGGCAAGGGCATATGACGGTCTGCGCGCAGGTGGTCGCGGACGTGCTCGGCGTCGAGCCGCAAGACATCGTCGTCAACGTCGAATTCGATACGCACAAAGATGCATGGTCGGTTGCGGCGGGCAATTATTCGAGCCGTTTTGCGGGCGCGGTGGCGGGTACGGTTCATCTCGCCGCCGTGCGGGTGCGCGACAAGCTGGCGCGGATCGTCGCCAACCAGTACGGCTGCACGACCGATGAAGTGTGCTTCGAAGGCGGACGTGTCTATGTGAAGGGCGCCGAAGACAAGGCGATCCCGTTCGGCCGTGTCGCCAGCAATGCGCCGCATTGGGCGCCCGCTCTATTGCCGGAAGGCGAGGAACCGGGGCTGCGCGAAACCGTGTTCTGGACGCCGGAAAACATGGACGCGCCGGACGAGAACGATCGCATCAATACTTCGGCAGCCTATGGTTTTGCCTTCGATATGTGCGGCGTCGAAATCGATCGCGTGACCGGCCGGATCCGCATCGACCGTTACGTGACGGCGCACGATGCCGGCACGCTGCTAAACCCCGCGCTCGCCGACGGCCAGATTCGCGGCGCGTTCGCGCAAGGGCTGGGCGCGGCGCTGATGGAGGAGTTTCGTTATGGCGCGGACGGCAGCTTCCAGTCGGGCACGCTCGCCGACTATCTGATGCCAACCACCTGCGAGGTGCCCGATCCGGTCATCGTGCATCTGGAAACGCCGTCGCCATTCACGCCGCTTGGTGCGAAAGGGCTTGGCGAAGGCAACAACATGAGCACGCCGCCGTGCATTGCCAACGCGGTGGCCGATGCACTCGCTGTGGACGATATCCGTTTGCCGCTGACGCCATCGAAAGTAATGGCGTTGATCGGCATCGACGACCCCGAACCGTCGCGACCGGAGCTCCGCGAGGCGCCTGCCGCGAAACCGGCCGTGCCGGGTGGCGGCAAGGCGCTCACCGCACAAGGCACGGTCGATCTGCCCGCCACGCCTGAGGCAATCTTCGCGGTGCTGATGGATCCGAGCGCGCTCGCTAAGGTGATTCCGGGTTGTCATGCGCTGGAGTCGACGGGGACCAACCAGTATCGCGCGGATGTCACCGTTGGCGTGGGCATGATCAAGGCGCGCTTCGAAGCGCAGATCGGGCTATCGGATCTCGATCCACCGCATCGGCTGAAACTGGCCGGCGCGGGCATCTCGCCGCTAGGCAGCGCACGCGGCAACGGTCTGATCGAACTGACAGCGATAGCGCAAGGCACGCGGCTTTCGTACGACTACGAAGCGCAGGTGTCAGGCAAGGTTGCGGCGGTCGGCGGCCGCATGCTAGAGGGCGCGGCGAAGGTCGTGTTGCGCCAGTTGTTCGAATCGCTTGGGCGCCAGGCGTCAGGTAATCCATTGAAAGCGGGCGGATCGTGGCTGTCGCGCCTGTTGGCGATCTTCAGGAGGACGACATGAAACCGGCGTCATTCGATTATCTGCACGCCATGACGACGCAGGATGCACTCGATGCGCTAGCTGAAACCGGTGAGGACGCGCGCATCCTCGCAGGCGGCCAATCGCTGATGGCCGTGCTCAACATGCGGCTTGCGCAACCGCGTCTCCTGATCGACATCTCGCGCACCGAGGAACTGAACTCGGTGCGCGTCGACAACGATGCGGGCTATCTGGTGGTTGGGGCGGCGGCGACGCAGGGCAGCGTCGAGTGGCGCAAGTGGCTGGTGAACGAAACGCCCTTGCTGATGATGGCCTTCCCGTACATCTCACACTTTCAGATTCGCAACCGCGGCACGGTCTGCGGCTCGATTGCGCACGCCGATCCGAGCGCGGAATTGCCGCTAGTGCTCACCGCGCTGGGCGGCGAGGTGGTGCTGCGCTCGAAGAAGAAAAAGCGCGTACTGGCGGCCGCGGATTTCTTTCAAGGCATGTTGATGACGGCGCGCGCGCCGGACGAACTCGTCGAAGCGGTCCGCTTCCCGCTGAAAAAACCGGGCGAACGCTATGGCTTTACGGAGTTCTCCGCACGGCACGGCGACTTCGCCATGGTGGCCTGCGCGGCAGTCGTGACGCCTGACTCCATCAGCCTCGCTGTGGGCGGCGTGGCGGACCGGCCGGTGGTCGAACGCTGGCCGCACCTGCAGGGCGATGATCTGCGCGGCGCATTGAACGATTTGAGCTGGAAGCTGGGCGCGCAGGACGATGCGCATATCAGCGCGAAATACCGCCGGCATCTGGTCCGGCAACTCGGATGGCGCGTGATCGAGGAGGCGAAGTGAGCAAAGCATCGAGCAATATCATGCGGCAGGGCGAAACTCAGCGCGTCACGCTGACGCTTAATGGCCGCGCCCGCAGTGGTCTGTGTGAGACGCGCGACCTGCTGTCGGATTTCATCCGCCACGAACTGGGTGCGACCGGCACGCATGTGGGCTGCGAACATGGGGTGTGCGGTGCGTGCACCGTACATATCGATGGCGTCGCGGCGCGTTCGTGCCTGATGCTGGCCGTGCAGGTGCAAGGGCGGCGTGTCGATACCGTGGAGGGCCTCGCGCCCGACCAGACGCTCGGCGATCTGCAGCAGGCATTTCAGCGCCATCACGCACTGCAGTGCGGGTTTTGCACGGCGGGCATTCTGATGTCATGCGGCGACTATCTGCAACGTGTGCCGGATCCGACTGAGGAACAGGTGCGCGAGATGCTCTCGGGCCATCTGTGCCGCTGTACGGGCTATACGCCGATCGTCGCGGCCGTGCTGGATGTAGCTGCGCGCCGCAAGCAGCGCAACGAAATCCCGGAGGCCGCCAATGCTTGATCTCGGCCGCACGTTTCTGCAATGCGTTGAACGCAGTCCGAATGCGCTAGCGCTCGTGGATGGCGAACTCGAGCTAACGTATGCAGCGTGGCATCGCGTCATTCTCAACGTGGCCGACGGTCTGCGCGAGTTCGGTCTCGCACGCGGCGATCGTTTACTGGTGGTGCTGCAAAACCGCTGGGAAATGGCGACGCTGCACTGGGCCTGCCAGTTTGCCGGGCTCGTCATCGTGCCGCTGAACTGGCGTGCCAAGCCCGAAGAACTAGATTACTGCGTGACCGACGCGGGCGTCAAGGCGATCGTCTACGAGCCGGTATGCGCCGATGCGGTGATCCAGAGTCCCGCCGCGCAGAAGCTGCCGCGTATCGGACTCGACGAGGTACAGGGCCGCACGGCCTCATTCGACGCGTTGCTCGTCGAGCGCGCACATACTGGCGAAGCCGTCCATGCCACCGCCGACGACTACTCGCTGATCCTCTATACCTCCGGCACGACCGGCAAGGCAAAAGGTGTGCCGCGCCGTCACCGGCATGAGCGTGCCGCGGCGCTTGCGCACGTTGCGCAGAACCTCTACCGGCACGGCGAACGCACGCTTGGCGTGATGCCGCTTTACCACACGATGGGCGTGCGCTCGCTGCTGGCGATGGCGCTGGTCGACGGCCTGTTCGTCTGCGTGCGCCGCTGGAACGCGCGGCTCGCGCTCGATTCGATCGCCGCTTACCGGCTCTCCTGCCTGTATCTCGTGCCGACGCTTTATCACGATCTACTCGCTGATCCAGGCTTCGCCAGTACCGACACGTCCACGGTGACCAAGCTCGGCTTCGCTGGCGCGCCGATGAGCGACGGCCTGCTCAAGCGCCTGCAGCAGGCATTCAAGCCCGAGTTGTTCGTCAATCACTACGGCTCGTCGGAGGTGTACACGGTCAGCATCGAGCAGGACGCCACCAGAAAACCGGGCTGCGCGGGACGCGCCGGTATCAACACGCGCTTGCGGGTCGTGAAGCTCGACGCAGGCTCGCCGGACGAGCTCGCGCAAGTCCACGAAGAAGGCCAGATCATCGCGGACCTGCTCGGCGACGAAGCCTTTGAGGGCTATTGGAACCGCCCCGACGCCAACGCGAAGTCGCTCCACGACGGCTGGTATTTCACCGGCGACACCGGCTATTTCGATGCTGACGGCGAGCTGTTCGTCACAGGCCGCGTCGACGACATGATCATCAGCGGCGGCGAAAACATTTCGCCGGTCGATATCGAGTCGGTGCTGTCGCTGCATCCGGCCGTGGACGAGGTCGCCGTGGCCGGCATCAATGACGAACGCTGGGGTCAGCGCGTAGTGGCTTTTATCAAGCGCCGCGAATACGTCGATGCGCAAACGCTCGACGCCTATTGCCGTACCTCTGATCTGGTCAATTTCAAACGGCCGCGCGACTACGTGTTTGTCGACGATATTCCGAAGTCGCCGGTCGGCAAGATTCTGCGCCGCAAGCTCTCTGCCGGCGAGTACGAGCTCGACGGCCGCGAGCCCGTTGCCCAACCTGTTCATACCACCAAGGAGTAACCGAAATGACTGACTTGACCCATCGCGGCCAGATGCTGCTTCAGGAGCTCGATGGCTTCTCGATCGAGATCGATGCCGCACGTGAGCGCGCCGACATCATCCTGCATCGGCCGCCGTTGAACGTCATTTCGATGCATGCCCGCGACCAGTTGCGCGCCGCCTTCGAAGCGCTCGATGAAGACGAGCGCGTGCGGGTGATCGTCGTACGCGCCATAGGCGAACACTTTTCGAGCGGCGGCGATATCAAGGGCTTTCTCGAAGCGTCACCGGAACATGTGTCGAAACTGGCATGGAATATCGCAGCGCCTGCGCGCTGTTCGAAGCCCGTGATCGCAGCGAACCGCGGCTTCTGCTTTGGTGTGGGCTTCGAACTGTCGCTGGCGTGCGATTTCCGTATCGCCACGGATACGACTTTCTATGCGCTGCCGGAGCAGAAGCTCGGCCAGATTCCGGGCTCGGGCGGCTCCGCGCGTCTGCAGCAGATGGTCGGCATTGGCCGCACCAAGGACATTGTGATGCGCTCGCGTCGCATTCCTGGCAAGCAGGCTTACGAGTGGGGTATTGCCGTGGAGTGCGTGCCCGATGCAGATCTGGAAGCGACAACCGATGCACTGGTCGATGAACTGCGTGCCTTCTCGCCGCTCGCGCAGCGTACCGCGAAGAAGCTCCTGAACGACACCGAAGACGCGCCGTTGTCCATTGCAATCGAACTGGAAGGGCATTCCTATAGCCGTTTGCGCACCTCCGACGATTTCCGCGAAGGCGTCGAAGCGTTTCATGGCAAGCGCAAGCCCGTGTTCCGCGGAAGCTGAGTACTACTGCCAAAACGACAAGGCAACCAAGAGCACGCATATCAAGCGTGCCTCGACACCGGACCGATCGAAAGAGAAACCGGTGACCTTCAAGGAGATGGAGATGTCCGTAGCCGCACAAAATGGAGCCGCTTTGCCAGCAGTCGACCAGAAACAGGTGATGGGCGCGGTGTTTGCCTCATGCCTCGGATGGGCACTCGACCTGTTCGATCTGTTCGTGCTGCTTTATGTGGCGCCGGTTGTGGGGCGATTGTTCTTTCCATCCGAACATGCGATGTTCTCGCTCGCCGCGGTCTATGCGTCATTTGCGGTGACGCTGTTCATGCGTCCGCTCGGCTCGGCCTGGTTCGGCTCTTACGCTGATCGGCACGGCCGCAAGGGCGCGATGATCTTCGCCGTGGTCGGCGTCGGCCTGTCGACTGCGGCGTTCGGCCTGCTGCCGACTGTCGCGCAGGTGGGGCTGATTGCGCCGCTGCTGTTTGTTGTCCTGCGGCTTGTACAGGGTGTGTTTGTGGGCGGCGTGGTGGCCTCGACGCATACCATCGGTACCGAGTCGGTTGCGCCCAGGTATCGCGGGGCGGTATCGGGATTGATCGGCGGTGGCGGGGCGGGGCTCGGTGCGTTGCTAGCCTCGCTCACTTTTCTCGCGATGTCGGCGCTGTTCCCGGGCGAACAGTTCGACGTGTGGGGCTGGCGCTGCATGTTTTTCACCGGCATCATCAGTTCGATGCTCGGACTCTTCGTCTTCAACAGTCTCGAAGAGTCGCCGCTGTGGAAGAAGCTTGCCGCTGAGAAGGCTGCCAAAGCGGCTGCGGCTGCGGCTGCGGTTGTGCAACGCGACGGCAATAGCGGCAACAGCAGCGCGCCTGTCGAGATTGTGCGCTCGCCGCTGCGCACGCTGTTCTCAAGGGACTACCGCTCGATCCTGCTCATCAACCTGTTGCTGACCATCGGCGGCGGCAGTGGTTACTACCTGACGTCAGGCTATCTGCCGACCTTCCTGAAGGTGGTGAGCCATGTGCCGAACAACGCGGCGGCTGCAATCCTGATGATTTGCAGCATCGCTGTACTGGTTGCGTCGGTTGCGGCTGGCCATCTCAGCACGTTTATCGGTCGCAAGAGCGCATTCATCTGGATTGGCCTGATCCGGCTGGTTGCGTTGCCCGCGCTGTTCCTGCTGCTGCCCACCGCGCAGAGCATCACGATGATCGGTATCTATGCGGTGGTGCTAAGTGCGCTCGGTAGCGCAGGTTATGCGCCGATCCTGATCTTCCTTAACGAGCGGTTCCCGACAGCGATTCGTGCGACCGGCACGGGTCTTTCGTGGAATATCGGCTTCGCCATAGGCGGGATGATGCCGACCGCCGTCTCGCTCGTCGCCAAAGATGCAAGGGAGTTGCCGCTGACGCTGGCGATTTTTGTGGGCGCGATTAGCGTGATCTTTATGGTTGGGGCGTTTGTCGTACCGGAGACGCTCGGTAGGCTCGATAAGGGCGTAGCCCGTGAGGCGGTGTAACGCATACTGAGGACACCGCACGAGTGCGGCCTCCAGGAGGCAGCATAACCTGCCTCAGCGACCCGGCACGCCAGTCGTCACCCGGCGAATCTCGTCAGTGATGATTTCGATCAGCGCATGGGCTGCCGGTCCGAGCGGCCGCTTCGGGTGGCTCACGCGAATGATGTGCCGCACGATCGGCGGCGAAGCGATCGGATAAGCGCGCAGCCGGCCTTCGTCGACCTCCCGCTGCACGACGACACGCGGCAGGATCGTCGCCACCTGGCTCTGCTCGACGAACTGCACAATCGTGCTCAGCAGGTCGATTTCGAACGCCGGTTTGATGACGATATCGGCCGCCATCAATTCCGCATCGAGCACGCCACGCAGGCCGTTGCGTCGAGTGGGCAGCACCAGTTCGACGGCAGGCAGATGCGCGAGGTCGATTTCTGCGGGCAACTCGACGCCGTGTGCGGCGCTCGTCACGAACACCATCTCTTCGTCGAGCAGCGGCACCACATCGAGCGAGAGGCGCCCGCGCGGTTTGTTGATAATGGCCGCATCCAGCCGGCCAGCTTCAACGGCGTCGATCAACTGCGCGCTGAACCCGTCAGCCACCGAGACTTCCACTTGCGGAAACAGCGCGTTGAACTTCGCGAGCGACTCAGGCAAAACGCTTTGCGCCTCGGACGCGACCATGCCGAGCGAGACGCGGCCGGTGACGATCACGTCGCGCTGGCTCAATTGCTCGCGTGCATGGTCGATGTCGCGCATGATCGGCGTATAGAGGCGATACATGAGACGCGCCGCGTCAGTAGGGGTCATGCCGTGCGGACCACGTTCGAAGAGCTTCTGGTTCAGTTCGGCTTCGAGCTTCGAGATCTGCATGCTGAGCGCGGGCTGCACCATGTTCAGACGTTTTGCCGCGCGCGTGACGGAACCGTCCTCGAAGAGAGCGATGAAATACTGGATTTGCCTGAGATCCATAAGCCCGAAAGCGCAACGTGCAGGGTTGGTGGAAGCTTCGAGTGTAATCGCTCGCGTGCATGTGTGCGCAGGTGTAGGTGCGCGTGCACGCGTATACGCATGCTGCTTGGCGCGCCTCGCTGGACGTGCATTAAGCCCATGCCGTCAGCCTATCAGCTTGAGCCCCGGCGGCAGCGATTCGCCGAATACACGTCCCTCGTCGGCCTCGTCGAGTTCGACGGTCTCGCGCACCATCGTGATCCAGTTGGCCGGCGCGTGCGCGGTTTCGAGCCGTTTAATGACACTTCCCCGAACCTCATCGGAGAGGTCGCGCGAGCGGTCGCCGGTCATGCGCGCAATCTGCACGGCAGCGAACGCGGCTGGTTCGACCTTCTTCCAGTCGAGCGCCAGAATGGCGTCAAGCCACTTCACCGCGACCTCCGGCGGCACGACGCTGTGCGCGCTGCCGTAGAACGGCCGGCGCGCACCGATGCGGCCGACCGCCCACCACCCCTGGTGGTTTTCAGCAGGCTTCCTGAGCCGCTCGATCAGCCTGTCGCCGAGTTCGATCTTGCGTTCCGCTGGCACCCGTTCGAGCGACGCTTCAAGGCGCACCATATCGGCGTAGCCGGACTTCGCGGGATCGAACGGTAGCTTCGAGCGTGCTGTGCCGACGGTCTGCATAAACGCCACCGCGTCGAGCACATCGAGCTGCTCGCTCTCGCCGAGACCGCCTGCGGCGCGGCGCCACAGCGTCCACCATTCCGACCACACCTGGCTGTCATTGATGTATTGAATGCCGTCGTCGAATAGTGACCACAGTTGTTCGACACGCCATTCGTCGAGCGGGTAGCCGAATCCTGGACGCATGCAAAAGCCGGCCAGGTTCAGCCAGAGGCGTTCGTGATCCGCCGAACGGCGCCGCCGTTTGGCGCGTTCCCACAACGCATTGAACAGCTCGCGCAGGAGGGCACTATTCCAGGTCGCACGCGGGCCGAGAATCTGCTCCAGTTCCGCGCGCGTGCGTTTGACCTCTTTGGAGTCGACTTTCTGCGAGCGCGAGCCGAAGGCGCGATCGATCAGTTCGAGCGCGCGGGGCAACGCCGGATGGGGCGCTTCACCGGAGACGGTGACTTTGGCCTCGCCACGGCGCAACTGGAATTCGAGCAGCCAGCGCTGTGCGGCGTCGCTGGCGTCGATACAGTGCACTTCGAGCGTGCCCACTTCAGTGAGCGAGGCGACGAGCTGGACTGGGGTTTCGCCGGACTGGCTGGCTTCGCGTGGCGGCACGACGGTGGCGATTGGCGGCAGGCGCACGAATTCGCCCAACGGTAACGCGGCGAGTTCACCCGGTTGCCACTTCGTATCAGATACTGAGGAAACCAGATGAAACTGAACCGGATGCCCAAGTCGTAAAGCAAACGTGCGGTCTGCGAGATGAATCTCGCGGCCTTCTTCAGTGCCGCGTGGCAGCACGCAGACACCGCGCAGCGCCTCGCCATCCTCATCAAGGACGAGGAAGTAGCTGCGTGGCGAACCGCCGCCGATCCGCGGTGCGTGGCCTTCACGCGCGAGCGCGTAGGCCACTGCGCCGCGCGCGACCGCCACGTCGGGGTTGTCGTTGTGCAAGACATGCAGAGACTCACCGCGCCATGTGCCCAGCGTAGTGGCGAGACGTTCGGTGAGCGCCTCGGCACGGAACACGCCGCCGTTAAGCAGAAGCGTATCGGGCACGGGTAACGCGTCGTCGTGAGCGTTCCCTGTTGTGCCTAAGGCTTCGCGCGATTGCGCTGCCAGGCGGCTCAGAAACGCGGCGACGTGCCGCGTAATCGCCGGATCGTTCGCATAGGGCAAGCCGAATTCCACGATCGCACCTCGCGGTCGTCCTGGCCGCGCATCCGCGGAAACGCTCGGGAAAAAACCGTCGACGATGATCTGCTCGACTTCCTGGCGCGTGATTTCGGTCGTCCGCGCACCGCCGATCAGCTTCGACCCGGCGCCCAGCAACGTAATCGACGCTGAGTCCGGTGCAGCAGCGCCGAGCAGTTGCTCTTTTGCGCCTCGGCAGCGTTCGACGAGTTGCGAGAGGCTCGCCGCCGACAGGCGCGACTGCGGCGTCGACAGCCGGCTCTCGGCGAGATGCGCCAGCGCGAGGTCCATATTGTCGCCGCCGAGCATCAGGTGGTTGCCCACGCCGACTCGCGTCAGTTGCGGCTGCCCATCCTGCATCTGCACCTTGATGAGGGTGAAGTCGGTGGTGCCGCCGCCCACGTCGCAGATCAGCACGAGGCGCGTGTCCGCCAGTTCGGTGCCAAGCGAGCCGCGATGCCGGAACAGCCAGTCATAGAAAGCCGCCTGCGGCTCTTCCAGCAGCCGCAGCTTCGGCAACTGCGCCATGCGTGCCGCTTCGAGCGTCAGGGCGCGGGCGCCGTCGTCGAAAGAGGCGGGCACGGTGAGCACCACGTCCTGCTGTTCGAGCGGGGCGTGTGGAAAGCGGTGGTTCCAGGCTGCGCGCACATGCGCCAGATAGCTAGCGCTGGCGGTGACCGGTGAGACCTTGTGGGTGTCTTCGCTGGCGCCCCAGGGAAGAATCGGCGCTGTGCGATCGACGGAGGCGTGCGAAAGCCAGCTTTTCGCGCTGGAGACGAGCCGCCCCGGCACCTGCGCGCCGAGGCTGCGCGCGAGCCGGCCGATTACGACGGGGTGTTCATCTTGCTTCGGCGCAGCCGGCCACGGCAGTTGCAAATCCCCCGCGCTCAGTTCCCCAGGCGCCGCGTGATACCGCACCGACGGCAGCAATGGCCGCGCAGCGACTTCGCCGGGACTGACGAGCTGGTCGATATCGAAGACGCGGATGTCCTCGGACCCCGCCTCCCCATACGCGACGACCGTGTTGCTCGTGCCAAGATCAATCCCGACGATGTACTGCTTCATCTCGTTCAGGCGTTGGCGTTGCCGCGTACGTCGAACTCGACTTTCCAGCGTTCGCCGGTGCCGCGAGGAATCGCTTCCAGTTCGAGCGTACCGGCCTCCGTCACGCGCGCGTGGAGCCTGACCGCGACAATTTCGCCTGGGCTGCGGCCCTCGGGCGGCAAGGTGGCCTGGATCTCATCGAGTTCCTGCAGTTCTTCCGGCGACCAGTAATCGAGCAGCGTGCCAACCTGATCCTGCCGACGCACCGACGAACCGAAGAAGCGGAAGTGCACCGGCTCGCCCACCACGAGGCCGAATTCCTGCGCCGGCAGTTCCGCCTCGGTGCCTTCTTCCATGCCGAAGGGTGCCACACAGAGCGCTTGTATTGGCGGCTCGAGGCCGGGTACAGCGGGCATGGCGGATTCGACCGCGATATAGAACGCCCGCGCAATGCCGCCGCGAATCCGCACGCCCTGGCCGCGCTTCACGTAGCCGTAGTAGGCTGCGCCGCGTGCGACGGCGAGGTCGAGATCCGCGCCTTCCAGCAGACGCGCAGGCGCCGCGCCTTCCGCCGCGAGCCAGCCGTTGAGCGTCTGCAGAATGCGCTCCACCAGCAGCGGCGACTTGAACACGCCGCCGTTGAAGAGCACGGCGGTGGGGTGCAGGAAGCTGGCACCTTCGGGCTGCGTGCTTTGCAGTCCTTCGAGTTCGGCGAGTGCCGCGACCTGGCGGCCGAGGAACGCGGCCAGATGACGTGTGACCGCCGCATCCTGCGCGTACGGCAAGCCCAGTTGCGTCAAGCCGGCACGCGCCCGGCTCACCGGACGCGCGGCGCTATCCACTTGCGGGAAGAAGCCTTCGAGGATCGTCTGCGTGAGTTCGGCGCGCGTGAGTTCGGTACGGATCGAGCCGCCGATCAGCTTGGCGCCGCGGCTCGGCACGACGAGCGGCACGGCGTCGGCGGTAGCGTCTGTGAGGAGCGTCTCCTTGGCCGCGCGGCAGGCGTAGGTCAGCGCGCGCAGTTGCCACGGATCGGGCTGCGTGCCCTGGGCGGCCAGCTTGCGCGCCACCACGTGCGCGAGCGCCAGGTCCATGTTGTCGCCGCCCAGCAGGATATGCTCGCCCACTGCGACGCGATGCAGTTCGAGGTTGCCCTCGCGCTCGACCACGGCGATCAATGACAGGTCAGTGGTACCGCCCCCGACGTCCACCACCAGGATGATGTCACCCACACGCACCTGCTTGCGCCACTGGCCGCCGCTCTTCTGGATCCAGCTATACAGCGCGGCCTGCGGTTCTTCGAGCAGTGTCATGCCTGCGTAGCCGGCGGCCTGGGCCGCTTCAGCGGTCAGTTCACGTGCGGCCGGATCGAACGACGCGGGGATCGTGACGGTAATTTCCTGTTCGCTGAACGGCGCGTCAGGATGCACATGGTCCCAGGCTTCACGCAGATGCGTGAGGTAGCGAATCGAGGTTTCGAGCGGCGACACGCGGGTCACTTCAGGCGGCGCGTCGTTCGGCAAAATAGCGGCGCGGCGATCGACGCCCGAGTGGCACAGCCAGCTCTTGGCGCTCGACACGAGTCGGATAGGCGTGCCCGCGCCGCGGCTGCGCGCCATTTCGCCTACTGCGAAGTCGCGCCCGCCTGTCCAGGGCAAACCGAGGTCGAACGGCGCGAGTTCGCTCGCGTGCGGCAGATAGAGGAACGAGGGCAGCAAGGGCAGATCGTCGATCGTGGCCGGTGCGGTGAGCTGCGTGATAGGCAGCACGTCCTGAGTGGTCTTTTCGCCGTCGCTGCCGGCGAAGTCGACATACGAGAGGGCGCAATGGGTCGTGCCCAGATCGATGCCGATCGAATAACGCGGATCGCTCATAGTTCCACCTCAGCCGCTGCAATGACGGACGCGTCGTGGCTGGCTGCCAGCCTCGGCAGACGCACGTCCGCGACGCGCCAGCCGCGATGGCTGAGGCTGCCGGTAAACGGCGCCTTGCCGACCACGTTGCCGGTCAGGCGGATGGCGGTGGCGTCGAAGCCTTCAGGCAGCGTCACACGGCTGCCTTCGGCTTCCTCACGCACCGGACGAATCGTGAAATGCTCGCGCAGCACCGTACGGCAGCCACCATGCACGACACGGGCGGCGGCGCCGATGTCGGCGTCCGAGTAGCCCGCCACGTCTTCTTCGACGAAGTCGATAAAGCGCGCATCGCGCTGCAGCAGCCCCAGAAGCTGGAGGGCGGCATCCGGCGTCGCCTGCTGCAGCGTGGGCGCTGCGGGTTGAGGCGCAGGTGTGGGGGCAGGCGCAGCAACGGGTGCAGGCGTGGCCACCGGGGCGGCCGTGACGGGCGCGCCGCTGCGCAGGCGCTGTACGCGGGCGGCGAACTCGCCGTCGCCCAGAATGCTGAAGAACGTTCCGACGGCTAGCGAAATCCTGCCTAGGAAAGACACGTTCGAGTCGGTCATAAAGTGGCTCCTGAGGGGCTCTGTTACAGGACGAGCTGTCCTCGGGCGATGCCGGCGCGAGCCGGCATCGCCGCGGGTTATCGGGTCGCGGACGTCGATGTGCGAAGGGGCCATCGATTGGCCTGGTGGCCCAGATTGGGCACGGCCCAACGGGCCTCATCCCGTATTTTACCTTTCGGGCGCGGCGGCATCGGCCAAAGGCCGCAATGGGGTGCCGAGGAGGGTGGTCAGTCGTGGGGCCAGGAGCCTGCGAAGGAAGTGGCAATGCTACCGTGATAGAGCGCACATACGCGGCATTGACGCCGTGCTGAACTGACGTTGACGCCAGATCGATTGACACGGAGCGGCGTCAAGGTCGGGAAATTACTCATGAAGTATTCAGAACATTGGCCGATAAAATGCTGACGCATTCGTAATTGGCTAGGTCACGCGGCGGTTGGCGCCGCAATTCACACCCGGACCGAGCCGGAAACGAACGCAACCGGTCTCAGATGTTGGCCGGTACCTCATTACGAAGCTCGCCTGTGCCGCGTGGTTGAAGGTTAGGCCAAGGTCAGGCGGGCCTTATTTTTTGCGCGTTGCTGCAACGCGCCACGCAAGCGGCCGCAGCCGCTCAACGCGTTTAGTCGACCGCGACGCCATAGGCTGGCGCACTATCCGCAGCTTCAAGCGATGCCAGCGATTCGAGTGCGAGTCCCTTCGTTTCAATCCCCATCATCCACACTGCGAGCGCAGCGACTGCAAACGACAGCGCGCCCAGTGTGAAGACGCCACCCTGACCGAACACCGGCAGCACCACACCTACCGCATACGGCCCGATCAGCGAACCGACCCGGCCGATCGCGGAGGCGAAACCCGAACCCGTTGCGCGTGCACCCGTGCCGTACAGCTCGGGCGTGTAGGTGTAGAGCACCGCCCACATGCCGAACAGGAAGAACTGCATCAACAGTCCCGCACAGATCAGCAGGCTGACGCTGTCTGCATGCAGCGCGGTCTGTCCGTAGAGGAACGCCATAACCCCGCCGCCGACCAGCGAAACGATGCAGGTTGGCTTGCGTCCCCAACGTTCGACCAGCCACGCTGCGCACAGGAAGCCAGGTACGCCGCCCAGCGAGATCAGCATCGTATAGAGCACCGATTTCGTCACGGCGAAACCGGCTTGCTGCATCAGCGCACCGAGCCACGACGTGAGGCCGTAGAAGCCGAGCAGCGCGAAGAACCACAGCAGCCAGACCATGATGGTGCGCTGGCGGTACGCCGCGCTCCAGATCTCGCGGAAGGCGCCTTGCGTTGAGGCGGACGCGGGCTCGGCCAGCATCGACGGTGCGGGCAACGACGTGAGACCGTTTGCCTTCATCACTTTCGCTTCGATGCCGATGAGGACGGCGTCCGCCTCAGCCGGCTTGCCGCGATGCTCGAGCCAGCGCGGCGACTCGGGCACGACGCGGCGCACGATCAGCACAAACACGGCTGGAATTGCGAGCAGCGCGAAGACGGTGCGCCAGCCGAACTGCGGCAGCACGAAGTACGAGACGATCCCCGCCGTGATGAAGCCGAGTGGCCAGAAACCGTCCATCAACGCTACGAGCCGCCCGCGTGAGGCGGCGGGGACGAACTCGGAGAGCAGGGTCTGTGCAATCGGAAACTCCATACCCATGCCGATACCGAGCAGCACGCGATAGAAAATCAGCGCGTCGACCGAATGCGCGGTCGAACACAGATACGACGCGATGCCCCACAGCACCATGCTCCACTGGAACACAGGACGGCGTCCGAAGCGATCAGCGAGCAGCCCCGCGACAGCCGCGCCGAGCACCATGCCAAAGAAGCTTGCACTCGCAACCAGTCCGGCCATCGCGCTCGACAGTTTGAATTCGGTCTTGATCGAACCGAGGACGAAGGTCATCGTGCCGAGGTCGATCGAATCGAAGAAAAACGCCGCGGCGATGATGATGAAGATGGTCCGGTGATAGCCGGAAAACGGCAGGCGCTCGAGACGCGCAGCGGCACTGGGACGGGCTTGAGGTAAAACGCTGGGCGAAGCGGCGCTCGACATGACATCCCCTGAATGGATGGTTCGAAGACCTCAATACCCGGTTAGGTCCGAGGCCCGGTTCCTTTCAGTGGAATCCGGACCCTTACCGGGCAAGGCTTGTTGCGTCAAAACTACACTTCAGACTATACCTGGACTACCCGAAGAATCCCGCTGCGGCCTTCGTATCGTTCGGCGGCGTGACGGACATTACAAGCGCGTCAAGCAGGTTAGGCGACTTGAGCCCGCGCTTGTTTTTCATGTCGTCTTTCGACTCGACCTTTTGCTTTCCGTTGCTCTGCTGTTTGAGCGGCTGTGCGATCTCCGTCATAAGCTGGCGCAAGGTCTCTTTCGCAATCTTGCCACTGATCGAAATGCATTGGTCCGGGCGCATCTTCACGCCGTACTTCACGGCAAGGTAGGTATTGCGGAAGAGCGGCGCCAGATCGCCAAGCATAGCCTGTGCGCGAGCGTTCAAAAACGTTTCTTTATTCGTGTTGAATCGGCCGTCGGCGAACTTGACGAAAGGTTTGTCCGGATCGCGCACGCCAAGGGATGCATTGAAGCCGCCGATACGGACGCGGTTGCCTTCCGGATCACGCAGCGTGTCAAGGTGTGCGAGCGAGTCGGCGCCGATACCGCACACGTCGACGGTCAACCGGCAACCATTCCCGACCCGCGCGGCCGTCGTGAATGCCTTTTCAAGTGAGCCGCGCATTTCGCCGGTTGACGTGGGCCACTCGTCGGCGCCGTTGATCACGCGGCCGATGCGGGTCACTGTCGCGCATTTGTCCGCGCCGCCATTGTTCAGGTCGAGTCCGACAGCGGCCGTCGACGCATTCACGCCAAACGCCTCTTCTTTCGACCATCCCAGTGCAATGTGTGCGTCGATCGTTGCGAGCGCGTGTTTCAGTGGGATACAGGCCGCGCTACCTGACGTCAATGCCTGGCCGCCGAAGACGTGCAACGCCTGCGACGGATCACGACCGTAAAAGGCGTAAGTCGCCTTCAGAAACTCACGGTTCAGGTATAGATTCTGGTTGAAATTGATAAACTTCAGACAGCGGTCTTGAAGCGCTCCGACGGTCAAATGCTGGTGTGCGAACGACAAAAACTGATCGGGGTTATAGCAGGCGACAATGCGCGCGCCGGCCTTCCGGATTGTTGCTTCGATCGTTTGCAACTGCTCTTCGGAAATGTCTTCCGTTTCTTCCAGGAAGACGATCGATACACCTTCCATCGATTTGACCTGAGAGATATCGTGCGCAATGCCGAAGAAACGAAACGTCGTGCCGGTCGTCTTGTGGCGAATCAGCGTTACCTGAATGTCGAACTCATCCGACCAACCGGCCTGTTCGATCACCAGTTCGAGCAGCGGCTTCACGCTCGACGATAGCTTGTTCTCATACGTGCGACAGCAGAGCACGACGCCAAGGTGATACGAGCGCGCAAGAATCGCCAATGCCTGGGCCGCAAAACGTGACTTGCCGGATCCGCGCCCGCCGGGTAGCACGATGTAACGCGAGCCCGTCGACAGAAAGACGTCGAGCAAGTGCGGGCTGATCGTAAAAGCGCTGTCGTTTGCCGGCTCACCACTCCACAAACCGGCGTTGATCTTCTCGCTGATTTCAAGGCGTTCGATTAGCGCGGCCGGTGTTGTGGGGCGCGTCGCCGCGAGTACGTCAGGGATGATTGCTCTGAGCGCGTGCATGATTTATCCGTGGACGCGAATCCGGCTCGCGCGTAAGGGCGGCTCGACGTGAGGCGCTGGCCGTGTCGGCTCAAAGTACTGCGCATGGTTGCCGTGAATGCGCCTGGCTTTTGCCTGGTCGGATTCGGCCGGCGCGGGTTCGTTCGTTGTCTCGACTACGGCCGCGACTTGCGCGACTTGCGCGACTTGCGCGACAGTCTCGTTACCCGGTAACGGTGCGACTTGCTCGACGGCTTCGGGCTCGACATTCGCCGCGCCGGCCGGTGTGGTTTCGTCTTCGTCGATATCGTCAAACATGCTCATTTTCGTGATCCTGTGTAACTCTGTAGTGTAGTTTTGGCCGCGAATCAAGCCGGGTATGGTGTGCGCAATCCCACTGTAGGATTACGCGTCAATCTTCGCCTTCGCTTGCCATCGCGCGCCAACGCTCCGACGTGAAATCGACCGTCTCGCCGTCGTCCGCCAGTCCGAGAATCCGCGCGACGGCTTCCGCTGCATTCGGTTCGAGACTCGGCGCGTAGTCGTTTCGCATGCCGTCGAGAATTCCGCTACTGGACGGCCGGCAGGGTAGCGGCAACTCCGCAAACAGCAGAATCCACAGGATCACTACGCCCTTGTCGTCTTGTGCCTTGAGCCATTGCTTCAGGGCGGGTGGTGCGGCCTTGAACGAATCGCGATCGGCGAGACACATGCCAAGGGTCATTCGCTGCTGCGGCGTGAGTGTCGCAAGCTCTGCAACCAATGCGTCGACGCGGTCACTGTCGCGCGATACTTCAATGGCGAACTTGCGCACTGCATGCGGATCGGTAAGCGCCGTATGCAAACCCAGGCGGTCTAGCTCTTTCGGCGATGGGTCGACGTCGAGCGGTGCGTATTCCTCGGCGAAGGAAGCGCCGTCAAGCTCTACAGCGTCATCGTAGCCAAGTGCCAATGCGGACATGAGGCGACGCGCTGCAAACCGGCCTGCGCGCTCTTTGGTCGATTTGATCAGCGCGACGTCTTCGGGCGTGAAGTCGATCACGGCGCATCACCCAGGAGTTTCTTCGCCATGTCTCGGAACTGCTGCGCGGTCGTGCTCGCTGACTTGCCGTTGATCTTGATATCGAACAAGGCCGCGAGCGTGTTGGCTGCACTCATCACGTCGGACGATCGCGAGCGCGGATTGTTGGCGATCCGAAGCAATGCCTCGACGTATCCGCCGGCCGTGAATGTCGACGTCAGGTTGGCGTCTCGTTGCGCGCGCGCTGCGTCAAGGATCGACTCAAAAGCCGGATCCGCGTCCGCGTGTGCAATGAACTCTTCGACGTCTTCAGCCTTCACGCCCGCGCGCCGTGCAGCGGTGTACGCGTCGATACCTAGGACGAGGCGCGATGCGTACGCGTCATAGCGCAACGTGTAGTCGAGTGTGGCGCCGTGCTCGATCTCCGCTGCTGCCTTTTCCCTGAACGCGCGCACGAACTCGGACGTTTCCATAGCCTTGATCCATTGCACAAGGCTTTGAGTCGGGACGCCGCACGCCTGAGCCACCTTGATATCGGTCAAGCCGCTGGCGCGTGCGTCGAGATACTGGCGCGCGGTCTCGCGGTCGATCGGCGGGGCTGTCGTCTTCGGTTTGGCTGTCGTTCCCATGATCGGGTCCGCTTGTGGTGGTATATGCGCGCGATTTTAGCAGAAATTGAAATGTCAAGGTGAATTATATAAGTGTTAACCCGTATATGATCTTTTGGTGGAATCCTCACTAAGGAATGCGATTGACCGTTCTTAAAGGGGTTGGTATGGAAACTACACTGAACTACACCGGAACGACCGTTTTGAGGCGTCGACGGCGGATCGATAGGTGGGCGTTAGACGGGCTCGCGCGGGTTGGTCGGTACGCTGGCATTGCCGCGAGTGTTTGAACGGCGTGGCGGGCGTGTGGTGAGCCGCGAGCGTTGGTTAATGCAGCGGTGCGGGCCGCGCAGGTTCTGATACTGCAAAGCCAAGTGTTTAGATTACGCCGTGAAAGGTAAAAACTGAGCAAACCGGAAAACTGAGTATCGCCGCAGAGCTAGTCAGTTTTCAGAAAGCCGCGCCAGCAAAGGAGTACAGACTGATAACTGAGTAACTGAGTAACTGAGAGAGAGAATATATTTATATAAAAGAAAACGTATGTATATGCTCTAGTCAATATCGTCTCAGTTTGCTCAGTTCTCAGTTTTCGCCCGGAAACCCTTACTGGTGGCGTCTCCAAAACTGAGAAATCGCTTCCTCAGTTTGCTCAGTTTGCTCAGTCTTAACGCGTCGCGTTAAACCACCCAAGCTCGCGGCAAGAAACAAGAAAGGAGCCCGAAAGCTCCCTTGTTGATCATCCTAGAACCCTGCGGCCCGCGTCGCTGCCTTTCCGCTTCCGGGACCTGTGTCGACAATCTCGCCGTCTGACTCATACTCCCGATCGCCTAACCGCGAATTGAAGTCGTCAATGGTCGGAAAGGCCTTGAACACATAACCTAGATATCCTTTGGAGTCCGTATGTTCTTCGCCGCCTAGCGCGTTCATTTTGTTTTTCAGGTGTCGCCAGTTCGGCTTAAGGGTTGGCAACTGGTCATGAAAGAAAATCTTTAGATCGGTCGTGCCGATCCGTACAGCTTCTTTCCCGCCGATCTTGAATTTACACACGGCCTTTTTCGGGCAGCGCTTCAACACGTCGACTAGGTGAGTATCAAAAACGTCGTCGGCGATCGTGCCGCGATCCTGCGCCATCTCGGACACGCTCCACTCGAAAACCATCTTCGACACCTGTCGAACGTAGTGCCGGTAATCGTCGGCGCCGTTGATTTCAAACCATACCTTTGCTTCCGCGAGCAATTGCCACAGGTTTTCGCGGATCAGGGCGAAATTGCACATGAAATCCGCTTTCCATTGCTGTTTGCCGGCGACGTCAGGCAACTGGCCGCAGAATATCGGGAAGAAGCGGCGCGAGCCAGTCTCATCACGAAGCAGACCTTCATAGCGGTTCGCATCCATGACCGTGACCCACTGGCGCCCCTGATGCACTACGCCTTCGAACTTATGGTGGAACTTGTCGTGTGTGCGCGTAATGAAGTCTTTGATCTTGTTCAGGTCGCCGCGACCGAATCCGGTCATTTCGCCGACGGATGCGACCACTGAGTTACCTGTGATTTCACGCAGGAAGTCGATTTTGCCGGCACCTAGATCAAGCTGCACGCTGTCGGCTTCTTTGTCGCCCGTGATCATCCGGGTTAGCAGCTTGCCGAAATAGGACTTTCCGCAACCCTGCGCGCCGATAAGGGTAACGACAATCGGCGCCTCTTCACCCGGATACATTACGCGGCCGAACAGTGACAGAAAGAAGTAGTGCGATATCTCGCGGTTCATTTCGGTCTTCTCGCATCCGAACATTTTTTCGAACGCGTATTTCATGCGCGTCTCGCCATCCCACTCGGGAATGCGCTTTTCGACCCTCACGCAAAGATCGTTCTGACGTTGCCGCAGGGCATATGCCCGAACCGCGTCGATTACTTCCTTAAGCTTGAGCTTTTTTAACCCAATTGCTTCGAACGCGTCGAGATACGCCGTACCATCATAGAAATCATCCATGATGACGCCGGCATGGTCGACGATGCGGCCGCGAAACTCGTCGAAGTGCGGCTTTGCTTCCGCGCCCTTGAACAGATAGTCGAGCACAACCCGTTTGTTCGTATCCGTCGGCTCAGGCACGGCAATGAACATATCGCCCATCCGGACCTTCTTCACATGGGCGAACTGGATAACGTATTCTAGCTCTTTGGCGCGCTCGGCAATGTCGACGATCTGCATGGCCGTTTCAATGATCTTTTCGCGCTCTATTTCAGCCAGGTCGCGGCCGGCGCGATTGACGTCCGCAATGTTTTGCGCCTCATCGCCGAGCGCCTGCATTTCAAGCTGAAACTCTTCCGAGTTCACTTCGTCTTTAGTCGGGGGATTGAACTTCTTAGCCATGATGTGCGACCCCCGAAAAAATGTTCAGGAGTGCGGCTAAATTCTTGATTTTGCGCGTGCAAATGCGCGGGTAAAGATGTACCATTAAACCCTCAAGTCGTTTATACCCGCCTACAGAGTTCGTGCTCTAAGCGGGTATTTTTTTGCCTGCTGCTGACGATCTCGCCGCGCAGTCGTGACCGGATCTGGTCACTGTCTTTCTGCGAAACAAGCATTTCTGGCAAGCGGCAATTCTTGAGGGTCCAAGGACCGACGCCAACAGCGTACTAGGTGTTTACCCTTATTGCAAGACGTGTAAATCGTTCATTTACTGAACGGTGTTCAGTTTCCTCTAGTCATTTTGCGATACATGTCGAACATAAGCCGGATATCGCCGCGCGCCTTGTCTAGCTCATTGGTTGCGTCCCGCTCAAGTTCGTCGAACGCATTGGAAAAGCAGAACGCGGCAATCTTGAACAGTTCGAGCTTTGATTCTGTGACGTCTTCCAATACCAGGTCCGACATTCCTTTCTTTCGAAGTGCGTGCAGAAACACCATTGCGTGATCTTCGGCTGAAAGACACGAACCATATACCCCGTGACTGCTGGCGATCACTTCCCGCGCGATATCTCGGGAAAGGTCTTCGATTGCTTCGACATGCTTGCCTTTCGACTTTTTGATGTTTACCGCGTCGCTGACTTCGCCCGTCTTCCTGTCTGTGTATTTCCCGATATTGCGGTAAAAATGAGGAATCGCCGCGCCACCGAAAGCCAAATATCCGTAACCCTCTTCAATCGCGTTGATCAGTTCGCGAATATACGGCGCGTTGTTGATCTGCAATTCGTGCGTATATTGAGCGATCGCCCGCGCGCTTAGTCTCGGCTTACTCATTTCTCTTCCCCTTTCAGTTTCGCCGCGTAGGCTTCGCGATTGGCCGGATGAATGAAGCGCTCCGGAATTTTGAACGGCACTTCGCCGTGCGCAACGACGTGTTCCATAAACAGACGGATAAGCGGGCTCGCGCCAATGCCGATCCGAAAGATTGATTTGACGAACGCCGCGTGCAGTTCAGGCGATACGGACGCGCCAACAAAGGTTCGTTTGCCGCCGGCCGCGCTGCCTTCGGTAATAGACGTCACGTATTCCGTGAGCGCTTTGGATTTCGTCTTTGCCATGATGGTTAGCCTTTGCGGTTGAGTAGCCAACGCGCGAACTCCAGTACGTCATACGCACAGAAGCCAACGCAGATAAGGTGAGAGGCGGTCTCGATCACGTTAGTAGTCCATATTGAACCCATGGCGCGGTCGCGATACAATCTCATGTGAAGCCGTGCCATGGATGCGGGGTTTCAACAGAAGGGCCAGATATCTTTTCCGGGATGCTGGCCCTTCGCCGTTTGTGCCGTCGATTTTCGTCGACCGCTTGCGAGCGAGTATATCGGTTAGAAAGTTAAACGCAACGCAATGTATCCTCACGCGAGTTGTCTACTTCCCGCAAAGCACCTGTCGCGCCTAGGTTCGCGACCCGTCCGCTATTGCCTTATCGTTCCCCAAAGATCCCGCGTTAAATCAAAGTTGCAAAGTTGGATAATTATATTTATTTTTCGACTTTGCAACGTATTGATTATGGGTGATGCGTAGGGTTTAATGGCCCCACTGCGTCATTTTAAGTGACGATCAACCCCCACCACACATAGGACTCCTACAATGTTTAACAAAATTCTGATCTCGGCGACGGGCTCGACTGAATATACGCCGGCCGAAGTGTCGACCGTTCTCGAACACGCTATTTCTCGTCGTGACCTTCTCACCTACGCAGCATTGCGCCTGTGCGGTCACGACACGGTCGCAGCGGCCTGCGCGGCGTTCGATGGTATCGAGGGGTCACCCGAAGCGCTCGGGGCCGTTGGCGCCTTCTTTGAGAAGGATCAAGCGGAACAGTTCGCCGCGCTGGTCGACCATGCACACACAAAGCTTCCGCCGCAGGTTGTTCGTTTGGAATGGAAGCGACTGCAACATGCGGCCGGTGTAGCAGCTAACGACAGCGCGTTAGCTTTCCGTCTCGACTCGATCACGTGCGATCCGTTTCCTAAGCATCGCGCAGAGCGTGCAAAGGCCCGTTTCGACGCGCTGGTTGAGTCGAAACGCACTGACGGCAACCGGATTGCGTATCCGGGTATCGGCCGGTCGACGGGGTACTGATTGTGTCGAACAAATCGAAACTTGTCGACCTTACCGATTCCGTCTTGCTGGCGGGGCTTCGCAAAACGAAGTGGCGCAACGAGATTTCGGGCGAAAGGTCGTGCAGTCGTGTTGCGCTGGAAGGATCGTTAAAGGGATCCGTTATCCCTGCTGTTCACGTGCTCGACGCACACTTGCGGCGACTGCTACCCGGATCCGCGCGCTTTGCCGGCGGATTCGCAGGGTCGCGTGTGATCGTAATGGGCCGCGCGCACAAAGCGATCATCATGAGCGATCACGCACCGTTCGAACTTGCCGAAACAAAAGAGGGGTCTTAAGCCATGGACGCGCTTGAACTGAAGCTAACGGTGTCTACGGCTACCCCGGCCGGTATGACTCACGACAAACTTTTTATGTACTCGTATGAGGCGTTCGAAGCTTCGGCGAAACCGTTCGGAATCAAACTACCGTCGAAGCGTGAACTGTTCGCACAGTTGCGCGCCGAACTCGGCTTTACTGATGCACGTGTCGGAACGGAGCGGCGAATTGCATGCACGTTTGACGCCTTCAAGGCTACTTTGGTTGCGCTTGGCCAGGAAGGGACTGCACTTCGTGAGGCGCACAAATGAGCCAGCGTATCGAGACACACATTTTCGCAGACGCGGCCGGCGCATCGATCGAAGTCACGTCGAGCATTGCGTTTCGAAAGTCTTTCTTCGTAATGCCTACGGACCTGGTAGACGGGCCGTGTGCGCGCGAAGTGAAATTCTATGATGCAACGATGCTTGTCAACGGTACGTCGAAGACAGTCGAGGCGTGCGATATCACTTTGCACGTGCGGCCTGAAACTGAAGCCTGTAAAAACCTGATCGCGATCACGCCAACACCAATTTTCGCCGGCCACAGTCACAAATTTGTCGAGTGGGTCGAGCTAGAAATCAACTTCAGCAAAGAACTCGAAATCATCCTGTCTTCTGGTGTTCTGGTGCGCACGGTACGCCACGCAGACGACTACGAATTCTCTTTCACCTTCACACAAGGGATTTAAATATCATGAGTGACGATCTCGACAAGTTCGTTTTGCAATATTCCGTAGAGCTAAAGGACTCTATCAAACGCCTGGAAAAGCTTCAGACGGCGATGGACAAGACCGAAAAGACGAGCGGCAAAGCGTCGACCGGCGTTAAGGACTTTGCGAGCGGCGCGGCCGGCGAACTTGATCGCATGGTGCCGGGTATCTCGAAACTGACTAGCGCGGTAAGCGGTCTAGGTGGTGAGTTCGCCATCGCCGCGAGTGCTGTCGCTGCGCTTGGCGTTGGCATCAAAAGCGTAATGGATTTGCAATCGCAGTTCAATCAGCAGCGGCAAGTGGGTATGCAACTGGGCGTGTCCGGTGTACGCGTCGAAGACTATCAACGCGCGTTCGCCAAGGGTTCGGGCGGCCGGGTATCGCGTGAAGCCGCGCTGGAAAACATTCAGGGATTTTCCAGTAACGCGAACGATGCGTTTAAAGACCTGTCGGGCGCCGGCCGTATGAAGGCAATGAAGTACGGTGGCGTAGACGTCGGATCGTTCGCCAACCCGACGGGTATCAATGACGAACTGAAACAGTACGCGACGTTTCTTCAGGGGAAAAGCGGCGCGGAAGTGGAGTCTAGCGCATCTGTAATGGGGGTGTCGAAAGACTTTGCTTTGACGCTTCAGAAGATCGGGCCGGCGATCGGCGATATGAACCAGATGACGCAAGCCGAAATCACACTTCGTCAACAGTCTGAAGACAGCCTCGCAAAGTTCAATACCGAACTCGGCCAGTTCAAGGCCGATATCAACGAGCTAGAAATTTCTCTCGGCGAAAAACTGTTGCCGGCCGCTGACAAGTTTGTCGGCGCGATCGCGGCGATCGTCGATGCAATGAACAAGCTCACTTCGCCCAACGCGCCGGCCAAGGGGAAGATTGTTAACGGTCACTTTGTGCCGGATGCGCCCGAAGCCGATCCGACCGTGCGCACATACAATAAGGGTTTGTATGAGATTCGGAACGGACGCCGAGTAAACCTTCCCGACCCTTTGACGCCGGCTCAGATCGCTGCACAGACCGCCAAGAGTGCCGAGGCAACTAAAAAGGAAAACGAAGCAAAGAATAATTTCGCTGATAACCTCGACGCTGATCAGAAGAGTGCCGCGCAACTAGCTAATCAGCAGGCCCTTGCAATCGCAGCATTCTCTTCGGCAGTCGGCACGTTTTCAGGCGCCGTAAGCCAGGCTCAGGCAATCGCCGCATGGGCGGGCAACGTCGGCCAACAGGGCGGCGTTAAGGGTGCGAGCGGTACGGCTAGCGGTTCGCGCGGCCTGAAGAATAACAACCCCGGAAATCTCGAATACACCCCGTTTGCGAAGGCGCACGGCGCGACTGGCACTGACGGCCGCTTTGCAATCTTCCCGTCAATGGAAGCGGGTGTTGCTGCACACGCAGCACTACTCGATAGCGGCTATTACTCGCAGGGGCTCGACACGCCGCGCAAGATCATCGACAAGTACGCGCCGGCAAAAGAGAACGATCAAGGCGCGTACTTGTCGTTTCTGAAGTCGCGCGGCTTCGATCCAGACAAAGTGATCACGGACAAGGCTGGCTTTAATGCCGCGCAAATGCAATACGAGTCCGGATACGGGCGCAAGGGTATCGGCCAGTCGCCGGGTGCCGGTGGCACAGTGGGAACAAGCATTGCGTATAACGCGGTCGCGCAAATTCTTGGTGTCGATCCTGTGCAGTTGCGCACAGGGGGTATTAGCCGGTCTGATACTGAATTCGGTCTTGACAACGCAGAGCGCGGCGCACTCAACTCGGAACAGATCGCAAGGCAACACCTTGCCAGCGGGAGCGTAATGACCAACGTTCAACGCGGCCAGTTCAACGATCAGATCCGCAATGCGCAACAACTGATCGCCGCAATGGAAAGCAACCGTACCGCCATGCTCGCCGCAGCGTCAGGAAATTCAAGCTTTGCAGCGCAGCGGCCGGGTGCGGGTGCTGGCGTGCCGATCACCATTAACAGCACGATCAACGTAGCCGGCGCGGGAGAGATTGACGCAGCAGAACTGGCCAGGCGAATCGACGCACAGTTGAATACTCATCTTTCGAACGCACTCAATTCGATCACGAACGGGATCTCGGGATAACACCATGCCATTAAAACAGCGCGTTTTGCGGGCCGATATTACTCTTCCCAACGCAGCGGGATCTTCAATCACGCTCGACCAAAGCCTTGATATCAAGGTCAAGCTAAGTAAAGCGGTCTTCATGAATCAGCAGATTTGCGAGATTGTCGTTACGAACCTGTCTGCGTCGCTTCGTGAGTCGCTTCTTAGTCAGATAACAGCGTTCAACAGGCGCAACGTTGAAACGGGAGTTGTTACGGCCGGCCTTTACGCTTCGGTCTCGGTCACGGCCGGGTACATTCAACCCGGTACGCCTCCGCAAATGCTAACAACTACCATTTTTACCGGCCAGATTGTTCGATGCGATCCCGTCGGCGAGCTTCCAAACCTGGCTATGAAGCTCACTTGCTATTCGCAGCAACTAATCAAAACGCAATTCATGACACAACCGCCGGGGTCTGCGACGTTTGGCGGTTACTGTCAATGGGTGGCCGATCAGTTGGGCCTTTCCCTTTATCTCAACACGTCTAAAGCCGGTCAGAAAGTAACCAATCCCGGCGCGGCGAATCAGTCAATGGGGCAACTGCTTCCCGAGTTGCAGCGGTTCTACTATCCCAACGTAGTAGCGTGGATTGATAACAATACGCTCTACGTATCGGACGCAAACAAGGTTGTAGCTCAAAACGGAACCGTAGCGGTAAACGAATTTGTTAATGGCTTTCCAGTCTGGACCGACTACGGCGTAACTTTCGGTTGTCTGTTCAATCCTAGCATTTTCGTTGGTTCTGCATGCATTTTGAAGTCGACAATGAACCCCAGTCTAAACAATGTCGGGTACGTCGTCACAATGATCGAATACGACCTGACGTCACGACAGGATGCGTTCGATATGAGAATTCAGGCGGCGCCACCAGCGTAAAACGGAGAATCGACCCGCGCCATGGAATCTATAAGGAATTTTGGGGCGTACCACGGATATGCTCTAACGCTTACGCGGCGCGGCTTAAAAGAAAGAACGCCTTTAATGGTCTCTTTTTAAGGGTTTAAAACGTCATTTTTAATGACACAATCTAGTCAACAGATCGCGGCTCTAACAGGCCGCACAAACACACTCTAAGGAGTACTTGAAATGAGCAAAGAACACATGACCCGCGCTGAATGGAATGCCGCGAACAAGGGCGCCCCTGCTGTCGTGAATGCCGGTTTTGACGTTGGCGTTCGCACCACGCCGCGAGTGAAGCCGGATGGCGCGCGTAGCGTCGAACCGGGTTACCGCAACAACGGATCCTCGCAACGCGCGGGTCCGGGTGAAACTAAGGCCGCCGGCACGTTCAAAATGAGCGGAAAGCTGGCGGCCAAAATGCTCGACTTCGCGAATACGCTCCACGCGACCGCGAGCGTCTATAAGAAGTCCCGCGACGCGCGCGAAGTGATTACCACGGCAAAGGATGCCGGCCAGGAAGTAACAGCGGATCTTGATATCCTGACCGAAAAATGCTGGCAAGCGGCCGTCGAGGCCGTACAGAATGTTTTGGCGCAATTTTCCGGCTTGGTTGGCGAGATCAACGAGGAAGCCGCAGCGCAGGCCGATACAGTCGGTCAACCTGACGCGGAAGGCGTTGTTGAAACGAACAGCGGCGAAGTGCCGCGATCGTTGGACGCCGCGACGCTTGCTAAGGCACTGGAAAAGAAACGCGCCGTAATCGATGCAGCGATTGCAGAAGCGGGGAACCAGAACGCCGTACGTCGCGTATGGGGTCTCCCGGCGGTCAACCTGAAGGATGATGAAGCATATAAAGCCGTGTTAAACGCCGGCAAGTAATCGAGTACTCGCGGCGCCAGAACGGGCCGCCTTCAATCTTCAACATTAAATCTGGAATCCTTATCATGTGTAAAACTCAGCTAGTTGGCAAGATGAATCGTCGAGACGCCGTTCTCTACGTTCTCACTTCGTGCGCCGATTCGACTGTATCACTTGAGAACGTCGAAGCTTTTTATCACGTCATGAAAGACGGTCGCGGAGTTCGCCAGTTTTCCGCACATTTCACAAGGGACGGCATTGTTAAAAACCCACATATGCTCGCATTCGTTGCAGGTCCGTTTGGGGTGCCGATTTCAAACGCCCTTTCGAGAATGTGTGTAGGGGTCAAAATGGGGCCGCACAAACTAATACGGATTATGCTCGCTGGCCTGATGTATCTGCATTCGCGCGACCTGATCAGCGACGCGACTATCGATAAGTCGATTGAAGCAACCCTGGACACAGCGCGGGCTCGCGAGTTTCCTGGATGCGAAGAAATCATAGACGGTTACTGCGATTGGGCGGCCGCTCACCTTCGTGCATCGAATCTACCGCCTGACGTGATTGAGCGCGCGATCGAAGACGTAGAGTGCGCTATCGGACGGGTGACCGCGTGAACAACGATCAAGGCACAGGACCGCAACTGCCTAGTACTTTCATTGCCGATGCACTGCACACCATAATGCTTGCATATGCGATGTTCAGGACGTGGGCCGCGAGTAAAGCCCTGTTCAAACACCTTAAAGAGAAATTTAAGAGGAAAACGAAATGACTCACACTGAACGGAACGACAAAGACAAGGCTGAAATGTTGCCGCACGTGCTGTTTTCGCTGCGCTCGATCTGCGAAGGCGATGCGCCGAATCAAGCTTTGCGGGTCGCTGCACTCCGAGCCTTGAAAGCATTCGGCGGCAATGGTGCCGGCGCGCGATACAGCCTGTCGAAAATTGTTGCTACGGAAGCCGAATTATCGGAGCTAGCCGCGATGCATGCGGACGCTGTCGAGCGCGGGCGTCGCTAATTCGGCTTCCGTCTTTTCGCCATGACCTGTCATAGTTAGCGGCGGCGGTGTATTGTTGCGGGTGGTGGAAGATTTCCCGGGCATTCGTCCGTCACGGTCGCAAAACGTTGCTGAGGATAAAATGAATTTAAGTGAATTCGTAAAAGAAGTTCTTACTGAGATTGTCGCCGGGGTTGTTGCTGCTCAACAAGGTAAGGACGGAGCCTTTGTCGTTCCGGGCTTCGATGGCGGCCACCAGTACGCACGAAACGATCGGTTTTCGTCGAATGCAAGTCTCAAATCGACCGTCGTTGATTTCGACATAGCGCTGACCGTTGAGGAGTCTAAGAGCGCGGGAGGCGGCGCGGAAATTAAGGTTTGGGGCGTAGGGGCGAAAGCTAAGGGTGATCTATCTGCGAAAGATACGAGCGTAAGTCGAGTTCAATTCGCGATTCCTATACTGCTGCCCGAAAGTCAAAGGTCGTGGTTTGAGGAAATTCAGAAGAGAAATGAAGAAAAAGCGAAGTGACCCTGTCGGCCAAAGGTTAAATCGAACATAACGTAAGCGCATCACGTCACGGGCCGACCCGCTGACGCTACCCAAAGCCGGACCCTTTGGCCGCAGCTTGCCGCAGACGGTAAGCGAACAAGAAATAGAAGTAACCCCGCCTAGAAAGCGTGCGGGTTCCATCCACACACGGAACTCGTATCCATGCACAAACAGTCTTCCCGATTACACAAGCCCGCTTTGCTCGATATCGACGGCACGGCCGCCTATGTTGCACTTTCGCCTATGGGGATCCGTCGACTGATCGCGGCCGGCGAGTTTCCGAAGCCGCGCGCATTGTCACAGCGTCGAGTTGGCTGGCTGGTACGCGAACTCGACGCGTGGTCGGAAGCGCTACCCGTCGCGGATATGCTTCCTGTTGGCTGTTCAGAGTGATTCGAGGTAGGCGTCGAGTTTGGCGAGCCAGAACAGCTTCTCTTCGCCATACGAGTAGCGGTTATAAACGCCCGCGACGCCTGGCATGATATGCCCTAGGACCGCTTCGCCTATTTCGTGCGGACACTTCATTTCCGCGAGCATGGTCCGCGCCGTGCGCCGCAGATCGTGCGGGCTCCAATGCGTGACAGTCAGGCCCGATTGAATCGGGTTCCGGCTGTACGGCTGATGCTTGTACGCGGCTTCGCTGATCGTGCCTTGCTGCGTGAAGCCGGCGCCGTCTTCCGACGGAAACAGATACCCCTTTCCATGCGCCTGCTTGCGGGCGGTGACGATCGCCGCAGCGCGACCGAACAGCGGAACCCGATAATCCGTCGCTAACGCCCGCTTGGCGTTTTTGGTCTTGCGCTTCGGACACGTCCACCACAGCACGCCGTCTTCTTCGCGCACCTCGCTACCTTCCATTTGCACCAGTTCGCCACCACGCGCACCAGTCCACAGATACAGCGTCAGGACGTCCGCTAGCAGGTTCGACGCGCGCGGCAACCATCCGAGTAGGGCGCCCACTTCGGCGGCTGTCAGAACCCGCTTTTCGGTCGTCCGCTCGCCGTCGCGCATGCGACCTTTCGAGCGCAGCTTGCCGCGAAAAACGTTGCGCCAGTGGTTAGCCGTCTCTTCGGGAAGCTTGCCCGAATCTATGCCGAAGTCCCACGCCTGCGCGAGTTCGGACTTAAGCTTGATCGCGAGCGACGGTGTCTCGTCCGCAACCTTTTCGATCAAGCTGTAGGCGTCCGCGCGCGTGATTGTTCCGGCCGCGCGAGTGTCGAGCGGTTCGAGCAGGCGCCGCAGCATGTTCGACACAGACCGCAGACCGGCCGCGCTCCGTTTCTTCCCGATCGATTCAAGGTAGTCGTATCGCAACATGCTCACGGTGTACGCGGACGCCTCGCCGGCTGATTCTGACGTGGCGCCTTGCCGCTGCTTCTTCTTTTCCTTGGCAACGTCTACGCCACTGTCGCGAGCGGTTCTGGCGGCATCCCATGCGGTGATCGCCTGCGGATAGGTGAGCGAATTCCATTCGCCTAGTTTGATTTGCCGCAGCTTGCCGTCTTCCGGTGACCGGTAGCGATAGATCCAGGTGTAGCGCTTCGTGACGTCGCCGCTTACGTGAATCCGCAAACCGGGGTGATCGTCAATCGATACCATCGCGCCGGCCGCGAGTAGTCGTATTTTCCTGGCGTCGAATTTCATGGTGTAGTTTCCCGTTGGTGACGGGCGAAATACTACACCAGACGTCAAAACGTAGTGGTTCGTTTTGGTGCGTTTTGGTTGCCGTAAATGATCGGCCGAAGCCTTGCAACGCCCGCCAGTATTGGGTTATGCGGTCTCAAGCCCAATGCTGGCGGGCCTCGGCGAAAATTCCCTATAAATCCTTTCAGTAGACTTGACCATTAAAGGCCGACATAGAACGAAATCGGCATTCGGATGGAACGGGCGCGCCATGTTGCGTCGTTAAAGCGCGGCGCGCCCTTTGTGCTCAATCCGCGTGCGCGGCGGCTTCCTGCGTGAGGCTCGTCGAACGTGCAGACGTGCCGCGTGCCGGTGCACCGCCGGCCACGAAGTAGGGCGTATCGACCCGCGCCAGTGCAGCGCGGCCGCGAATGCGGTCGGCGATCTTTTCGGCGAGCATGATAGTCGGCGCGTTCAGGTTGCCGGTAGTGATACGCGGCATGATCGACGCATCCACCACCCGCAGGCCCTCCAGACCGTGCACGCGGCCTTCATTGTCGACCACCGCCATCTCGTCATAGCCCATCGCGCACGAACACGACGGGTGATACGCCGTTTCGGCGCGCGCACGCACGAAGGCGTCGATTTCCGCGTCGCTTTGCAGTTCCGCGCCGGGGCTCAGCTCGCGGCCACGGAAACGATCGAGCGCCGGCTGGCGGATGATCTCGCGCGTAATGCGGATAGCGTCCCGGAACTCGCGCCAGTCGAGCGCTTCGGCCATGTAGTTGAAGAGAATCGACGGATGCTCACGCGGATCACGCGAGCGCAGCTTGACGTGCCCCCGGCTAGGCGAGCGCATGGAGCCGACGTGCGCCTGGAAGCCGTGCATCTTGATTGCGTTGGTGCCGTTGTAGTTGATCGCCACCGGCAAGAAGTGATACTGGATGTTCGGCCACGGATCGTCATCGCGGGTGCGGATAAAGCCGCCAGCCTCGAAGTGGTTGCTCGCGCCGATGCCGGTGCCCTTGAGCATCCATTCCAGCCCGATGGCCGGCTGATTGCGCAGCAGCAGCGCAGGATAGAGCGAGACGGGTTCCTTGCACTCGTACTGCATGTACATCTCGAGGTGGTCCTGCAGATTCTGACCCACGCCCGGTAGATCGAGCACAAGCGGAATATCGAGTTCGCGCAGCCACGCCGCGGGGCCCACGCCCGAGCGCTGCAGAATTTGCGGCGAGGCGATCGCGCCGCCGCATAGCAGCACTTCGCGGCGTGCGTAGGCGGCGACACTTGCTCCGCCATGCAGATAAGCGACACCGTTGGCGCGCTTGCCCATAAAGAGGATGCGATCGGTGGTGGCGTGCGTGACGATGGTCAGGTTCGGCCGCTGCCGCGCCTGATCCAGATAGCCGCGCGCCGTGCTGGCGCGCCGGCCGTTGGCGGTCACGGTACGGTCCATCGGGCCGAAGCCTTCCTGCTGATAGCCGTTCAGATCGTCGGTGCGCGGATAGCCAGCCTGCACACCCGCTTCGATCATCGCGCCGAATAGCGGATTCGCACCGGGCTTGCTGGTCGTCACGTGAACCGGGCCATCGCCACCGTGATACGCGTTCGGGCCGATATCGCGCGTTTCCGCCTTCCTGAAGTATGGCAGGCAGTCGAGGTAGCTCCAGTTTTCGAGGCCTTTGCGTTCGGCCCAACCGTCGTAATCAAGTGCGTTACCGCGGATGTAACACATGCCGTTGATCAGCGACGAGCCGCCGAGCCCTTTGCCGCGCCCGCATTCCATGCGGCGGTTGTTCATGTGCGGTTCGGGTTCGGTTTCGTAGGCCCAGTTGTAGCGCCGTCCTTGCAGCGGATAGGCAAGTGCAGCAGGCATCTGCGTGCGGAAATCGAAGCGGTAGTCGGGGCCGCCCGCTTCGAGCAGCAGCACGCTGACGTCCGGATCTTCGGTCAGGCGCGTGGCGAGCACATTGCCCGCCGAGCCCGCGCCAATCACGATGTAGTCGTATTCTTTCGCTGCCATGCTGCACCCCCTCAAAACACCGGCTGGTACTTGCCCAGTTCGACCTGGATGGACTTGATGCGCGTGTAATGTTCGAGCGTCGTGATGCCGTTCTCGCGGCCCACGCCCGACTGCTTGTAGCCGCCCACCGGCATTTCCGCCGGCGATTCGCCCCATGTGTTGATCCAGCAGATGCCGGCTTCGAGGCGGTGAATGACGCGGTGTGCACGCGAGAGGTTTTCGGTGACGACACCTGCAGCGAGGCCGTAGATCGTGTGGTTGGCGCGGGCGATTACTTCGTCTTCATCGCAGAAGGTCAAGAGGCTCATCACCGGGCCGAAGATTTCTTCGCGCACGATCTTCATCTCGTCGCTGCAGTCGGCGAAAACAGTGGGTTGCACATACTGGCCGCGGGCGTAGTCGCCTTCGACGAGGCGCGCACCGCCCGCCACCAGACGCGCGCCTTCGCGCTTGCCGCTTTCGATGTAGCCCAGCACTTTATCGAGTTGAAGCGCGCTCGCCAGCGGGCCAAAGTTGGTCGTCGGGTCGGAGGGCTTGCCGATGCGGATGCGCTTCACCCGTTCGACTATCTTCGCTTCGAACGCCTGCTGTACCTTGTGGTGAACGAATACGCGCGTGCCGTTCGTGCAGACCTGGCCGGCGCTGAAGAAATTCGCGGTGACGGCGATGTCCGCGGCGCGGTCGAGGTCGGCGTCGTCGAAGACGATCAGCGGCGACTTGCCACCGAGTTCCATCGTCACTTCCTTCAGCGACGAAGCGCCCGCTAGCGACATCACCTTCTTGCCCGTTTCGACACCGCCGGTGAACGAGATCTTGGCGATGCCCTCATGCCCGGCGAGCAAGGCGCCCACTTTGCCGTCGCCCTGCACGACGTTGAATACGCCCGCCGGTACGCCGGCTTCCAGGTAGATTTCCGCCAGCTTCGAAGCGGACAGCGGCGTGACTTCGCTCGGCTTGAAGATCATGGCGTTGCCGGCGGCCAGCGCCGGTGCCGATTTCCAGCAGGCAATCTGGATCGGATAGTTCCATGCGCCGATGCCGGCTGTGACGCCCAGCGGTTCGCGGCGCGTGTAGACGAACGATTCGGCGCGCAGCGGAATCTGCTGGCCTTCAATCGCGGTAGCGAGGCCCGCGTAATACTCGATGACGTCGGCGCCGGTCACGATATCCACTGCGCGCGTTTCGGCAATCGGCTTGCCCGTATCGAGCATTTCAAGCTGGGCGAGTTCGTCGTTGCGCTCGCGTAGCAGTTCCACCGCGCGGCGCAGAATGCGCGAGCGTTGCATCGCGGTCAGCGCTGCCCATTTGCGCTGACCTTCTCGTGCGGATTGCACGGCCCGGTCGATGTCCGCGGCACTCGCCTGCTGCACGGTCGCGAGTTTCTCGCCGGTGGCCGGATTGAAGGTGTCGAAGGTGGTGCCGCTGCTGGCATCGACATATTCACCGCCGATGTAGAGACGTTGCAGGCCGAAAGAGGGCATCAGGTTTCTCCTTGAAGGCTTGGTACGTGCTTCGCTTTATGTGAGGCCTCAGGCCTCGGGCGCAAGCAACATGTCGATGTAGTCGTTGGCGAGCCTGAGGGCCGCTTTGGTGTCGAACGGATCGCCGGAGAGCGCACCACGCAACCACAGTCCGTCGATCATTGCAGCCAGGCCGCTCGCTGCGCGCCGCGCGTTGGCGCGCGGCAATACCTTGGCAAATTCGGCGCACAGGTTCGAAAACAGCCTGCGCGTGTTGACGCGTTGCAAGCGCCGTAACTGCGGCTCATGCATGCTCTGCGTCCAGAACACGAGCCACGTTTTCATCACCGGGCCGCTCAGCTGGCTCACGTCGAAATTGGCTGCCACGATGGCGCGCAGGCGCGCGCGCGGTTGCGGTTTCGCCGCGATGCGCCGGCGTGTGGTGGCGGCCCACAAATCGCGCAGGATATGCCGCATCGTGGCTTCGAGCAGGCCGTCCTTATCGCCGAAATAGTGGCTGACGATACCGGTTGAAATGTTGGCGCGCTGCGCCACCGAGGCCAGCGTGGTACCTGCAAGGCCGGCCTCGTCGATGGTTAAAAGGGTGGCGTCGATCAATTGCGCGCGACGCACTTCGCGCATTCCGACTTTTGGCATGTCTCTCAGGTTCTAGCGTCGAAAGACCTCACTCTAGCGGTTTTTTATTGATCGTTCAATCAACAAAAAGTGCGTGACGGGTTGGTTTGTCGGTTTGGGGAAAGCTCATGTCGGGTTTTGCACACTTGTCGCAGGGCCTCAGGGAATACGCTCGAATCAGCGGCGTTTGCCGGGTGCCGTGGCGAACAGCGCTGTCAATTGGGCAACCAGTCCGGCAGTTAATCGAGCAGCTAGACGAACATGGAGACGAGACAATGAGCAGCAATCGCGGTGTGGTGTATCTGGGTGAGGGCAAGGTGGAAGTGCGGCCCATCGACTATCCGAAGATGGTCGATCCGAATGGCCGGGCAATCGGCCACGGCGTGATTCTGAAGGTGGTGTCGACCAACATCTGCGGCTCGGACCAGCATATGGTGCGCGGCCGTACGACGGCCGAGGTCGGGCTGGTGCTGGGCCATGAAATCACCGGCGAGGTGGTTGAACTGGGCCGCGATGTCGAGACACTGAAGATCGGCGATCTGGTCTCGGTGCCGTTCAACGTGGCTTGCGGACGCTGTCAGACCTGCAAGGAACAGCATACCGGCGTGTGCCTGAACGTGAACCCGTCGCGCGCAGGCGGAGCGTATGGCTACGTGGATATGGGCGGCTGGATCGGCGGTCAGGCCGAATACGTGCTGGTGCCGTATGCGGATTTCAATTTGCTGAAGTTTCCGGATCGCGACCGCGCGATGGAGAAAATCCGCGATTTGACCTGCCTGTCCGATATCTTGCCGACCGGTTATCACGGTGCGGTGATGGCGGGTGTGAAACCGGGCGCGACGGTGTATATCGCCGGGGCGGGTCCGGTCGGCATGGCGGCTGCCGCTTCCGCACGGCTGTTGGGTGCCGCATGCACGATCGTTGGCGACATGAACGCGGAACGGCTCGCGCACGCGCGCGCAGTGGGTTTCGAAACCGTCGACCTGTCGCTCGATGCGACGCTTGGCGAGCAGATCGCACAGATTCTCGGCAAACCGGAAGTGGATTGCGCGGTTGACTGCGTTGGCTTCGAGGCCCACGGCCATGGCAGCCACGGACATCACGAAGAAGCACCCGCCACCGTGCTGAATTCGCTGATGGACATTACGCGGGTGGCCGGCGCCATCGGCATTCCGGGCCTCTATGTGACCGACGATCCAGGCGCAGCGGACGCGGCTGCGCGCAAGGGCAGCCTGAGCATTCGCTTCGGCCTCGGCTGGGCGAAGTCACACTCGTTCCATACCGGGCAGACGCCGGTCATGAAATACAACCGTAATCTGATGCAGGCGATTCTGTGGGACCGTCTGCCGATTGCGGATATAGTCAATGTGACGGTGGTGTCGCTCGATGAAGCGCCGGAGGGCTATCGCAAGTTCGACGGCGGTGCACCGCGCAAGTTCGTGATCGATCCGCATGGGTTGCTGAAGGCGGCTTGATCGAGCGACGGGCGCGTGTTTATCCGCACGCGCCCACTTCTCCGCAGGCCGTACAAAAGTCGCAACCGTCCTTGCGGATCACCGCATTGGCCCCGCAGGTGCCGCATTTGCGGCCTAGCATCGTGCGCAACTGGTTGATGCCTTCAGTTTCGGACGACGCGTCATGGTCGCTGCTCGTCGCATTGGCGAGAGCGGGCGTCGGTGCAGGTGTTGCAATGGCTTGCTCGCGCCCGAGCCGGGCTAGCACGCGTGAAGGAACCTGATTGCCTTCGGCATCGAGAAAGCCGCGCCGGTGCAGGATCTGCTGGATCGCGTAAGCCAGCGCCGCGACTTCGGAATCGTGCCAGAGCGGCGAGCGATGGCCGTCGAGCCGTTGCACTTCACCCAGCCGCACCTGGCCGCGGTCCCACGAGACCTTGCGCAGATCCTGCAGATTGCGCGCCACGAAGCCGCCGCGCGCGGCGAGCGACAGCGAGCGCATCTGCGCGGTGATCCACTGCTGCGATTCGTCGCGCTGGCCGACCGGAATGAAGAAATCGATGGGCCGCTCGATCGTCACGTCTTCACCTGCAAGGCGTCCTGTGACTTCCATGAACGACACCGCGACATAGAGCGATTTCTTGCCGGCCTGGGTCAGGTACTCGACCTTTTCGATAATTGCTGGGAGTTCGCCCTTGGGGCGATGGTCGATGGCGATACGCAGCGGGTCGAGATCTGCTTCGGTAAGCGAATCATCCGGTTGCTGGGGCGTCACGCTCAGAACCGCACCGAGCGTTTCGTTGGGCCGGTACGTAGCGAGTCCTTTGAGGCCGCCCTTCCAGGCATCGAAGTAGAGGCTCTCGAATGCTTCAAACGGGTAATCGGCAGGCACGTTAACGGTCTTCGAGATCGACGTGTCCACGTAAGGCTGCACGGCCGCCATCATGTCGAGATGGTCGCGCGCCGACATTTCCAGTGCGCTGATGAAGTAGTCTGGCAGCTCCGCGACATCGCCGCCCAGTTCGCGGTACAGGCGATACGCATAGTCTTCGACAGCGAACGATTCGCGGCTGCCATCGGCCATCACCTTCATGCGCGTGTACGTCCACGAGAAGGCGGGTTCGATGCCGTTCGAGGCGTTGTCGGCAAACGCGAGGCTTACCGTGCCGGTTGGCGCGATGGACAACAGGTGGCTGTTGCGAATGCCATCGCGGCGAATTGCATCCTTGATGTCGTCGGGCAGGCGCGAAGCGAATGTGCCGTCTTCCAGGTAGCGTTTCGCGTCGAATAACGGAAACGCGCCGCGCTCGCGAGCGAGTTCGACGGAAGCACGGTACGCCTCATCGCGCATCAGCCGGGCGATGCGCACCGCAAGGTCGCGGCCCTCAGGCGAGTTGTAGCGCAGGCCGAGCATCACGAGCGTATCGCCGAGGCCTGTAAAGCCAACGCCGATGCGCCGCTTGGCGCGCGACTCATCGTACTGCTCGGGCAATGGCCACAGCGTCACATCAAGCACATCATCGAGAAAACGCACCTGGGTGCGGGTGCTTTGCGCCAGCGCATCCCAGTCGAAAGAAGGTGTGCCGCCTTTGCTCTGAGCAAACGGGTCGCGTACGAAGCGCGTCAGATTGAGCGGCCCGAGATTGCAGCAGCCATAGGGTGGCAGCGGTTGTTCGCCGCAGGGATTGGTTGCGCGAATCGTTTCGACTGCGCGCAGGTTGTTGTCCTCGTTCATCCGCGAGATGAACACCACGCCCGGCTCGGCCACGTCATAAGTGGAGCGCATGATGCGGTCCCAGATCGCGCGGGCCGGTTTCTCGCTGTAAATCCACAGGCCGTCTTCGCGCTGCTGCATGTCATTAGCGGCGCGCAACGCCGGCGAAGGTTCGGCACGATGCACGAGTTGCCACGGTTGATTCTGTTCGACCGCGCGCATGAATTCATCCGTAATGGCGACTGACACGTTGAAATTGTTCCAGCGGCCCTTCGAATGCTTGGCCTCGATGAATTCGAGCAGGTCAGGGTGGTTGCAATCGAGCACGGCCATCTGCGCGCCGCGTCGCGAGCCCGCGCTTTCCACCGTGCGGCACGACGCATCGAACACGTCCATGTAACTGCACGGACCGGAGGCCGAGGAACTGGTGGTGTGAACGCGCGCACCTTTCGGGCGGATCGCCGAAAAGTTGTAACCGACCCCGCCGCCGCGGCGCATTGTCTCGGCCGCCTGCAGCAGCGCGACGTAGATGCCCGGCAAGCCTTGCTCGTCGACACCCTGGATGGCGTCGCCCACCGGTTGCACGAAACAGTTGATTAACGTCGCGGCGATGCCTGTGCCAGCCGCGCTCATGATGCGGCCTGCACCTAGCGCGCCATGGCGCAGATTTTCTACAAAACGGGCTTCGATGGTTTCGCGCAGGGCCTTGGGTTCGGCCATGGCGACGCCGCGGGCGACACGCCGGTAGACGTCGTCGGCGGTTTGCTCGTCGCCTTTGGCGTACTTTTCCAGCAGGACGTCGAGAGAGAATTGTTGCGGCGCAACCAGGAGGCGTGTTGCGGAGGGAGTGGGACGGGTTTCAATGCTGTCGTCTGCCATGGTCCAGCCTTTAACGGCGCCGCGGATCGCGCGGCGCAATGGTGGAAAGCGGCCACTCTAGCGGGCTGCCGGTGCCCGGGCTGTGACGTGCCGCAACGAACTCACCATAGCTTACGCGGCTGTTAGCCGCAATCCAAGGCATGCCAGCAGAAGGGATTCTCGAGGCGTGAGATAGCCGCGCTGGACCTACGCGCGGCACGATAGAACGTGATGGAGGCCGGCGAAATGGGCCGGCCGAGCTCAGACCTGCAGGGCGATACCGAGTGGCGCTCCGGCGGGCATGGTGTGGGCCAACGGTGCAACCTGCTTGCGCCGTTCCCGCGTAGGCGCAGTGCCGAACGCGTCCCGATAGCTCTTGCTGAAGTGGCAGGCAGACTGGAAACCGCAGGCCATCGTGATGTGCATGATGGACATGTCGGTCTGCAGCAGAAGTTCGCGAGCGCGCCGCAAACGCAAGGTCAGGTAGTAATGCGTTGGTGTCATGCCGAGGTGCTCGCGGAACAGGCGCTGCAATTGCCGCTGCGACATGTTGGCAAGGCGCGCGAGTTCCTCGCGCGACAACGGCTCCTCGATGTTGTTTTCCATCAGCGCGATCACTTCGAACAGCGACTTGTTCGCCGAGCCAAGCCGCGCAACGAGTGGCATGCGTTGCTGCGCGTTGGTGTCGCGCACGTGTTCGACGATAAACTGCTCGGCGATCTGCGTGACGCGCGCGGTGCCGACGCGCGCCGCAATCAGGTTCAGCATCATGTCGAGCGGTGCGACGCCGCCGGTGCAGGTCACGCGGTCGCGGTCGATCACGAATAGTTCTTTCAGGAAGCGCGTATCCGGAAACTCTTCCTTGAGCGCGGACATGTTCTCCCAATGGATCGCACACGCATAACCGGCCAGCAGTCCTGACTTGGCAAGCGCATAAGTCCCGGTGCACAGGCTGCCGAGCGCGACGCCGGCGCGCGCAAAACGGCGCAGCGTTGAAAGATGGGCAGGGGTGGTTTCGCGTTGCACGTCGATGCCGCCGCACACGAACACGATATCCGGCTTGCCTACGCATTCGGCGGGGCCGGTGTCGACCGCGAGTCCGTTGCTGGCCGAGACCGGGCCGCCATCCGGGCTGATGATCGACCAGCGGTAGAGTTGTTGTCCGCTCAGGTAGTTCGCCATCCGCAGGACTTCGATTGCGTTGGTGAACGCGATCATCGTGAAGTTCGGCAGCGGCATGAAAGCGAAGTGGGACAGCGACGCGGTGCGGTCAGGCGACATGGTGCGGGTGTTCCTTCAGCTCTATATTGTGTTACGGCCGTCGTGGGGGAGACGGCTCCGTCATTCTGGGTTCGAGGGCAACAAGCGTGCCATACGGCTAAACCCTGGCTTCATCAAGCCGGATGAAAGAATGCGGGGCGCCGCCGCACCGCGCATGTGCGGCGCAGGCACTGTTCACGGGCGGCTCGCGCACGCAAGCAGTGCGGGTGTGAGTTCCACAAGCACGATTCGCACGACCGGTCACTTGTCCAAAATGGACTTGAATGGCGGAAAAGGCAAAGAACGCGTCTGAAATCGTAAATTGACGTTTCCGATGAGAGAGAAGAATAGAGCCGTCGGTAGCCGGTGGCAGCAGGCCAGTCAAGGGATTCACAGGGTTTCGCGGACTGCCTCCATCACTGCAATCCATTACTCACGGAACGCCCATGTCGAACGTCAACCCTTTCTTTTCGCAGACTCTCGCCGAACGCGATGCGCCGGTGCGCAGCGCGGTGCTTAAAGAGCTCGAGCGGCAACAGTCGCAAGTCGAGCTGATCGCGTCGGAAAACATCGTGTCGCGCGCGGTACTCGAAGCGCAAGGCTCGGTGCTGACCAACAAGTATGCGGAAGGTTATCCGGGCAAGCGTTACTACGGCGGTTGCGAATTCGCCGATCAGATCGAGGCGCTGGCGATCGAGCGCGTCAAACAGCTGTTTAATGCGGGCTACGCCAATGTGCAGCCGCATTCGGGCGCGCAGGCCAATGGCGCCGTGATGCTCGCGCTCACCAAACCGGGCGACACGGTGCTCGGCATGTCGCTCGATGCGGGCGGCCACCTGACCCACGGTGCGAAACCCGCGCTCTCCGGCAAGTGGTTTAACGCCGTTCAATACGGCGTGGATCGCGAAACGCTGCGGATCGATTACGACCAGGTGGAAGCGCTGGCGCATGAACATAAGCCCACGCTGATCATTGCCGGTTTCTCCGCTTATCCACGTGTGCTCGACTTTGCGCGCTTCCGCGCGATTGCCGATAGCGTCGGCGCGAAGCTGATGGTGGATATGGCGCATATCGCCGGCGTGATTGCCGCGGGTCGTCATCCGAATCCGGTTGAATACGCACATGTTGTGACCTCGACCACTCACAAGACCCTGCGCGGCCCGCGTGGCGGCTTCGTGCTGACCAATGACGAAGACATCGCCAAGAAGATCAACTCCGCCGTCTTCCCGGGCCTGCAGGGCGGCCCGCTGATGCATGTGATCGCCGGCAAGGCAGTGGCATTCGGCGAAGCGCTGCAGGACGGCTTCAAGTCGTATATCGACAGCGTGCTGGCCAACGCCAAGGCGCTGGGCGAGGCGCTGAAGGAAGGCGGTGTCGATCTGGTCACGGGCGGCACCGATAACCACTTGCTGCTGGTGGACCTGCGTCCCAAGGGCCTGAAAGGCACCCAGGTTGAACAAGCCCTGGAGCGCGCGGGCATCACCTGCAACAAGAACGGCATCCCCTTCGATACGGAAAAGCCCACGGTCACCTCCGGCATTCGCCTCGGTACGCCGGCCGGCACGACGCGCGGCTTCGGTGTCAGCGAGTTCCGTGAGATCGGCCGCCTGATTCTCGAAGTGTTCGAGGCGCTGCGTGTCTCGCCTGAAGGCGATGCGGCCACCGAACAGCGCGTACGCCGCGAGATCTTCGCGCTGTGCGAGCGCTTCCCGATCTATTGATTCGCTGTCACGCCAACTTACTTTAAGCGCAGCGCCCCACACGCCAGCCAGATGGAGCAAACAGAATGAGCACTCTGCACGAGAACAGCATCATCATCGACGGTCTGAATATTTCGCGGTTCGACCGTTCGGTGTTCGAGGACATGCAAAAGGGTGGCATCACTGCCACGAACTGCACGGTCTCGGTCTGGGAGAGTTTTGCCAAGACTGTCGACAACATCGCGTTGATGAAGCAGCAGATCCGCGAGAACAGCGAGTTGCTCACGCTCGTGCGCACCACCGACGATATCCTGCGTGCCAAGAAAGAAAAACGCACTGGCGTGATTCTCGGCTTCCAGAACGCCCATGCGTTCGAGGACAACCTGGGCTACATCGAAGCCTTCGCCGATATGGGCGTGCGCGTCGTGCAGCTCTGCTACAACACACAGAATCTGGTCGGCACGGGCTGCTATGAGCGCGATGGTGGTCTATCCGGCTTCGGCCGCGAAGTGATCAGCGAAATGAACCGCGTCGGCATCATGGTCGATCTGTCGCACGTTGGCGGCAATACCTCGTCGGAAGCGATTGCCTTCTCGAAGAAGCCGGTTTGCTACTCGCACTGCCTGCCCTCGGGTCTGAAGGAGCATCCGCGCAACAAGTCCGACGAGCAACTGAAAGAGATCGCCGATGCGGGCGGTTTCGTCGGCGTGACGATGTTTGCGCCGTTCCTCAAGCGCGGCATCGATGCGACGGTGGAGGACTATGTCGAAGCCATCGACTACGTGGTGAACCTGATCGGCGAAGACACGGTAGGGATTGGCTCCGATTTCACGCAAGGCTATACCGTCGATTTCTTCGACTGGATCACGCACGACAAGGGCCGTTATCGCCGTCTGACGAACTTCGGCAAGGTCGTGAATCCGGAAGGCATCCGCACGATTGGCGAATTCCCGAACCTGACTGCTGCGATGGAACGGGCAGGCTGGAGCGAGACGCGCATCCGCAAGATCATGGGCGAGAACTGGGTGCGCGTGTTCCGCGACGTCTGGGGTGCCTAAGGGGCGCTCAAGGCCCATTCAATCCCGCTCTTACTGCGTATCCAATACATTGAACCGGCGACGGGTGCCTTGAAGAGCACCCGCGATCGATAGCGCTTACCCCACGGAGTTACACGCGATGCAACCGCAACTGCCGATCGACGTCGATCCGAATACCGGCGTCTGGACCACCGACTCGCTGCCGATGCTGTACGTGCCGCGCCATTTCTTCACCAACAACCACACTGCAGTCGAAGAAGCGCTGGGTCGCGACGCCTACGCGGAGATCCTCTACAAGGCGGGCTACAAGTCCGCTTATCACTGGTGTGACAAGGAAGCGAAGCAACACGGCATCAGCGGCATGGCTGTCTTCGAGCACTACCTGAACCGGCTGTCGCAACGCGGCTGGGGCATCTTCAAGATCGTCGAAGCCGATCCGGCGAGCGCTCATGCACGGATCGAACTGCACCACTCGTCGTTCGTGCTGGCGCAGCCGGGCAAGGAAGGCAAGCTCTGCTACATGTTCGCAGGCTGGTTTGCCGGCGCGATGGACTGGGTCAACGACACCACCGAAGCGGGCAAGAATGCACCGCGCTCGCAGTCGAAAGAAGTGCAGTGCGCCGCTGAACACCACGCGCATTGCGTGTTCGAAGTGTCGCCGCTGGCTAATTAGAAGACTCGTAAAAAACTCGTTTTATTCGAACACCGCCCGAGGTCGTCCGCGATGCGTTACCCGAATCTGTTCAAACCTTTGACGCTGAACCAGTTGACGCTGCGTAACCGCATTGTCAGCACGGCGCACGCCGAGGTCTATGCCGAACCGGGCGGTCTGCCCGGCGACCGCTACATCCGATACTACGAAGAAAAGGCCAAGGGCGGCGTGGGGCTGGCTGTGTGTGGCGGCTCGAGTCCGGTGTCGATCGATAGCCCGCAAGGGTGGTGGAAGTCGGTCAATCTTTCGACCGACAAGATCGTCGATCCGCTCGGGCGTCTCGCCGAGGCGATGCACCGCCACGGCGCGAAGATCATGATTCAGGCGACGCATATGGGACGTCGTTCGGCATTTCATGGCGAGCATTGGCCGCATCTGATGACGCCGTCGGGCGTGCGCGAGCCGGTGCACCGTGGCAATGCCAAGATCATCGAAGAAGAGGAAATTCGCCGCATCATCGCGGATTTTGCAGCGGCCGCGAAGCGTGTGCAGCAGGCTGGCATGGACGGCATCGAAATTTCCGCGGCCCACCAGCATCTGATCGATCAGTTCTGGAGCCCACGCACTAACTTCCGTACCGATGAATGGGGCGGCAGTTTGCAGAACCGGCTGCGCTTCGGCGTCGAAGTGCTAACCGCTGTGCGTGAAGCCGTAGGGCGCGATTTCTGCGTCGGCTTGCGCATGTGCGGCGACGAGTTCCATGAAGATGGACTAGACCACGAACAGTTGAAGGAGATTGCCCAGGCGATGTCCGAGACGGGCCTGATCGACTATATCGGCGTGATCGGCTCCGGTGCGGATACGCACAACACGCTCGCCAACTGCATGCCGCCGATGGCGTTGCCGCCTGAGCCGTTCGTGCATCTGGCAGCGGGGATCAAGTCGGTTGTGAAGCTGCCGGTGATGCACGCACAGAGCATTCGCGATGCGGGCCAGGCAGAGCGTCTGCTGGCCAACGGCATGGTCGATCTGGTCGGCATGACGCGCGCGCAGATCGCGGATCCGCATATGGTCATCAAGATCCGCGATGGCCGCGAAGATGAGATCAAGCAGTGCGTGGGCGCGAATTATTGTATCGACCGCCAGTACAACGGTCTGGACGTGCTGTGCGTGCAAAACGCCGCGACCTCGCGCGAAGCGACGATGCCGCATGTGATCGAAAAGTCCCGTGGCCCCCGTCGCAAGGTGGTGGTGGTCGGCGCGGGTCCTGCGGGACTCGAAGCGGCCCGCGTCGCGCGGTCGCGTGGCCATGACGTCGTATTGTTCGAAAAGAGCGATGCCGTTGGCGGCCAGATCATGTTGGCTGCGAAGGCGCCGCAGCGCGAACAGATGGCCGGTATCGTCCGCTGGTTCGACATGGAAACGAAACGCCTTGGCGTGGACCGGCGCCTCGGAGTCGCTGCCGACGACAAGATGATTCTGGCCGAGAAGCCGGACATCATCGTGCTCGCCACAGGCGGCTCGAGCTTTACGCAGCAGGTGCCGGCATGGGGCGTTGAGGAAGGCCTCGCGGTCAGTTCGTGGGACATTCTCGCGGGCCGCGTCGAGCCGAAGCAGAACGTGCTGGTCTATGACGGCGTCAGCACGCATGCGGGTGCAGGCGTCGCGGACTTTATCTCCAGCCGCGGTTCGAAAGTCGAAATCGTCACGCCCGACGTGAAGGTGGCGGACGACGTCGGTGGCACGACCTTCCCGATTTTCTATCGCCGACTCTATGCACAGGGCGTGATCCACACGCCGAACTACTGGCTCGATCGCGTCTACGAAGAGGACGGCAAGAAAATCGCCGTGCTGCGCAACGAGTACACCGAGGAGCAGGAAGAGCGTGCCGTCGATCAGGTGGTGATCGAAAACGGCAGCACCCCTAACGACGAGCTCTACTGGAAGCTGAAGCCGGAATCGGTGAATCGCGGCCAGGTCGACGTGCACAAGTTATTTGCCGCTGAACCGCAGCCGTCGCTTTCAGAAGAGTTGGGCAACGGCCGCTTCCTGCTGTTCCGGGTTGGCGACTGCATCTCGATGCACAACATTCACGGCGCGATCTACGACGCGCTGCGTCTCTGCAAGGACTTCTAACGATGAGCCCGGCGTTTCTCATCACTGCATTGCTGTGGGTATCGGTCGCCGGCCTCGCGTTTGCGGTCGCGAAGCGTTCGTCCTACTGGCGGCTCGGACGCGCGACGGCGGCGGGTGCCTTCGGCTGGACCAACCTGCTGACGATCCCCAAGCGCTATTTTGTCGATCTGCACCATGTGGTGGCGCGCGATCCGTACATCGCGAAGACGCACGTCGCCACTGCGGGCGGCGCCATCGCCGCGTTTGCGCTGGTGTTCTTCAACTACGGTCTGGCGATTTACTCGCCGTGGCTCGACAAGCTGATCTTTCTTGCCGCATTGATCATGCTGGTGGGCGCGGTGTTCGTCTGGCGCCGGCGCAGCGGTGCGAAAGCAGTGCCGACACGGCTGTCGCGCGGTCCGTGGAATACCTTGCCCTGGCTGCTCGGCTCGTTCGCGCTCGGGCTGTTGCTGTTCCTGCTGCTGCCAGCCTCGACGATGTCCGGTGGACTTGCGGTGATTTTCGCGCTGCTGATCGCAGTGGGCGCCTTCGCGATGACCATGGGGGCGGCTCACGGCGGGCCGATGAAGCATGCGTTGGCCGGTTTGCTACATCTCGCGTTCCATCCGCGTCAGGAGCGGTTCGCCGGTCACGGTGACGTGCGTGCTGACGCAACGCCGCCTACTGCGCTGAAAACACCCGTGCTCGAGCAGAACGAATACGGCGTCGGCAAGCCGGTGGAATTCCGCTGGAACCAGTTATTGAGTTTCGATGCCTGCGTGCAGTGCGGCAAGTGCGAAGCGGCCTGTCCTGCGTTTGCTGCCGGTCAGCCGCTCAATCCGAAGAAGCTGATTCAGGATCTGGTCACGGGTATGGTGGGTGGCTCCGACGCAGCCTATGCCGGCAGCCCGACGCCTGGCCTCGCAGTTGGTCAGCATTCCGGCGAGCCGGATCGCGCGATCGTCTCGAGCCTGATCGAAGCGGACACGCTGTGGTCCTGCACCACCTGCCGCGCCTGTGTGCAGGAATGCCCGATGTTGATCGAGCACGTCGACGCGATCGTCGACATGCGCCGCAACCAGACGCTGGTGCATGGCACCGTGCCGGGCAAAGGTCCCGAAGTGCTGGCGAATCTGCGCGAGACCGGCACGGCAGGCGGCTACGACAAGTCTGCGCGCTACGACTGGGCGGTCGATCTGAATGCGCCAGTTGCGCAACCGGGCAAAGCGGTCGACGTGCTGCTGGTGGCCGGCGAAGGCGCCTTCGATATGCGCTATCAGCGCACGCTGCGGGCGCTGGTGACGGTGTTGAACAAGGCTGGCGTCGACTACGCGGTGTTGGGCGGGGGCGAAACCGACACTGGCGACGTGGCACGCCGTCTCGGCGACGAAGCCACCTTCCAGCGCATGGCGAAGCAATTGACCGGCACGTTGGCCAACCTGACGTTCAAGCGCATCGTTACCGCCGACCCGCACGTCATGCACAGCCTGCGCAACGAATACCGCGCACTGGGTACGCGTTTCGAAGTGCTGCATCACACGAGCTTTATCGCAGGACTGGTGGCATCCGGCAAGCTGTCGCCGAAGGCCGCTGCGGCGTTGGCCGATAAACGCATCACGTATCACGATCCGTGCTATCTGGGCCGCTACAACGGCGAAACAGAGGCGCCGCGTCAATTGCTCAGGTCGATCGGCATCAAGGTGGTCGAGATGGAGCGTAACGGCAAACGCGGGCGTTGCTGCGGCGGTGGCGGAGGTGCGCCTTTGACGGACATCCCCGGCAAGCAACGCATTCCGGATATCCGCATTGCCGACGCACGGGCGATTGGCGCCGAGGTCGTCGCGGTGGGTTGCCCGAACTGCACGGCGATGCTCGAAGGTGTCGTCGGTCCGCGTCCGGACGTACTCGACGTAGCCGAACTCGTTGCTGCGGCGTTGGAGTGAAGCGATGAACACGATCCTCAAACGTATCGATCCCCGCAGGCCATTCACGATCACGGCGGCAGGGCTCAGGCGCATTACGCTTGGCGCGGTGGTGGAAGCAGGGGCGGTGCAGGATGACGCACTTTGTGCGGCACAAGCCCATCAACATGGCGCTACGCATGGCGGTGCCACCAAGCCGCGTCGTACGACGCAAGCTGCGCGGCGCACGCTGCTGGTGGTCGCCCATAGCGACCGCGGCTCGCTGGATGAACATGCTCGCCAAACGCTCGCTGCTGCTGCTTTGATTGCCGATGCGCAAACGCAAGTTGCATTGCTGGTGCTCGGCGAGCTGAAAGACGATGCCGCTGTGCTCGGCGCTGATAAGGTGATCGAAGTGTCGTCGTTCGACCGCAGGACGTTCGCGCCTGAAGGCGAGTTGCAGGCGCTGGCGGCTTGTGTCGCACAGCTTGCCCCCGCGCACATCCTGATCCCCGACAACACCACGGGCGGCGGCGACCTTGGCCGCCGTTACGCGGCTTATGCGCGGGCGAGCGTCGCGACGCATGTGGTCGAACTCTCCGCGACGCACGTCGGAAGCTATGTCCACGCGAAGAAAGCATTCGCGACGCGCGCTCTGCCCGATATTGTTTTGCTCGCCGCGGGCGCAGTGGATCCGCGCTTGCCGTTTGTCGGCGCGGGCGAGCGGCTGGAGATTCCCTTTGTCGCGGCAGGCAGCAAGTCCGTCGGCGGCGCCTATCGCGACCTCGGCATCGAGGAAATCGACGCCGCTCAGGTTGCACTCGAGGAAGCGGATTTCATCGTCTCCGCGGGCAATGGCGTAACCGATGTGGGCGCCTTCGAGAAGCTGGCAGGCGCATTCGGCGCGGCGATCGGCGCAAGCCGCGTGGCGGTCGACAACGGCATGTTCACGCGCGACAAGCAGATCGGTGCGACCGGCAAGACCGTCGAGGCGAGCGTGTATATCGCCTTCGGCATCTCCGGCGCGGTTCAGCATTTGCAAGGCATCAAGGATTGCCGCCACGTGATCGCCGTCAATCTCGACGGCAGCGCACCCATTGTCAAGCGGGCCAACCTCACCATCATCGGCGATACGCAGGCCACCATCGCGTCGTTGATGGACGCCGTCGCGCTGGCGCGTTCGTCACGGGCGGCGGTTAGCACGCCAATCACCGTGGCGGTTGTCGAAGGAGTCGCAGCATGAGCCGCACGCTGACACGGATTGCGGTGCTCGTTTCGGTAGGACGTCACCCCGTAAGCGGCGTGGCGCGCTATAGCCGCAACGATGCCGCCGCACTGGAAATAGGGCGTACGCTGTCGCGTCAGCTCGGCGCGCGACTCGATACGCTGCACGCTGGGGACCCATTGAATCCCGCGCTGGAAGACTATCTGGCGCTCGGTGCGGAGCGTGTCGAGGTGCTTGCCTGCGGTGAGGACGACGACGCGGTTGCCGCGTTGGCGGTCCGGTTGCAGGACTACGACCTGGTTTTGACCGGCACCTGCGCAGAGGGCGCATTCGACAGCGGCATGCTGCCGTATCAACTGGCGGATGCGCTCGGCTATCCACTGGTCGGCGCGGCCGTGGAAGCTTCTGTCGCTGAAGGGCGCGTTACCGTGCGGCAATTCTTGCCGAAAGGTGTTCGTAGGCGTGTCGAGGCCGCGCTGCCTGCCGTGGTGGCCGTGCATCCACTTGCCAGCGTCACGCCGCGCTATGCGTACGCCCGCCAGCAGGCCGGCTCCATCGATGTCTCGCACGTCAACCCGCCCACCAACGCCGAGGCTGGCCAGTGGACGGTGGCCGCCGCCCAGCGCAAGCCCGTTCGCCTCACCGCCCAGGAAAAGCGTTCCGGCCACGCGCGAATGCTTTCGGCGACCACCACGGAAAGCCGCGGCGGCAGCGTCGTAATTGAAGGGACTTCAGTCGAAAAAGCACAAGTGATCCTCGGCTATTTGCGCGAGCATCAACTCATCGATTACTGATTTTGCGCCGCACCACGGCCGCGAGGAATTCCGGAGCACACATGAAAGTATCGGCAGACATTCACGCGCTGGTCGACCGGCGCAAGAAGGGCTACAGCCTCGAAGCGCCGTTTTATCAGAGCGACGACATTTTTGCGCTCGACATGGAAGCTATTTTTCGCAAGCACTGGATACAGGTCGCTGTCGAGCCGGATATTCCCGAGCCGGGTGACTACACGACCGTTCAAATCGGCAACGATTCGATCCTGATCGTGCGTGACGACGACATGCAGGTGCGGGCTTTTCACAACGTCTGCCGTCATCGCGGCGCACGGCTGTGCAACGAGGACAAGGGTTCGGTGGGCAATATCGTCTGCCCGTATCACAGCTGGACGTACAACCTGACGGGCCAGTTGATGTTTGCCGAGCACATGGGCGAACAGTTCGACCGCTGCAAGCACAGTCTGAAAACGGTTCACGTTCAGAGTCTCGCCGGGTTGATTTTTATTTGCCTCGCAGAAGAACCGCCGATTGACTTCGAAGTGATGCGCGCTGCCATGGAGCCTTATCTGCTGCCGCATGATCTGCCGAACTGCAAGATCGCAGCGACCGTCGACATCATCGAGAAAGGCAACTGGAAGCTGACGATGGAAAACAACCGCGAGTGCTATCACTGCGTCGCGAACCATCCCGAGCTGACCATCTCGCTGTACGAATACGGTTTTGGCTATCAACCGTCGCCGGCCAATGCCGACGGCATGGCGGCCTTCGAGCGCGAGTGCGTGGAACGTTCCGCGCAGTGGGAAGCGCTGCATCTGCCGTCTGTCGAAGTGGACCGTTTGTCTGACGTGACCGGTTTTCGCACGCAACGTTTGCCGCTCGATCGCAGCGGCGAATCGCAGACGCTCGATGCGAAAGTGGCGTCGAAGAAACTGCTCGGTGAATTCAAGCAAGCCGATCTGGGCGGTCTGTCGTTCTGGACCCAGCCGAACTCGTGGCACCACTTCATGAGCGATCACATCGTGACGTTCTCCGTGATTCCGCTTTCGACCGGCGAAACGCTGGTGCGCACGAAATGGCTTGTGCACAAGGACGCGAAAGAAGGCATCGACTACGACGTGAAGAACCTGACCGCTGTCTGGAATGCGACCAACGATCAGGACCGTGCGCTGGTCGAATATTCGCAGCGCGGCGCAGCGAGCAGCGCGTACGAGCCGGGACCGTACTCGCCGTACACCGAAGGGCTCGTCGAGAAGTTCAGCGACTGGTATATCCAGCGCCTCGCAGCAAAAATCAACGAGTGAAGACGGATTAACAACTGGATGCCTGGCGGCAGGTGGAGCGAACAATGATGCGGGATGCGGCAACCTTCGAACCCGTTGAAAGCCGGCTGACCAAGCCGCAATTCTGGGGCGCGCTGCCGGCGCGCTGGACGAGCGACGTCGAAGAGACGCTTGTCTGCTGCCAGGTGCGTCAGGAAACGCATGACGTAAAGAGCTTTTTCTTCCGCTCGCCGGGCGGGCATGGCTTTTGTTTCGAGCCGGGCCAGTTCGTGACGCTCGAACTGGAGATCGATGGCGAGACCATCAACCGGTGCTACACGATTTCGTCGTCGCCGACGCGTCCGCATACGATCTCGATCACGGTGAAGCGGGTGCCGGGCGGCAAGGTGTCGAACTGGCTGCACGACAACCTGCAAGCCGGTGCGCAGGTGCGCGTGCTGGGACCGTCCGGAGAATTCACCTGCGCGCGGCATCCGGCGCGTAAGTATCTGTTCTTGTCGGCGGGCTCGGGCATTACGCCGCTGATGTCGATGAGCCGCGCGTATCACGAATTAAGCGAAGACCGCGACATCGTGTTCGTGCATAGTGCCCGCACACCGGACGACATCATCTTCGCGCGCGAACTCGATCTGATTGCGTCGAACCAGAGCAATTTCCGCACGTCGTTTGTGTGCGAGCGGCTTGGTTCACGAACGAACTGGCCCGGCGTCACCGGGTTCCTCACGCTGCCGCTGCTCAAGCTGATCGCGCCGGACTTTATGGAGCGCGAAGTATTCACTTGCGGGCCGGCGCCTTATATGAAGGCCGTGCGCGACCTGCTGGAAGAAGCCGGCTTCGATCGTAAGCACTATCACGAGGAGAGCTTCTCGTTCGAGACGCTCATCGAAGACGCGCCAGAACTGCTTGCCGAAGTTGCGCCGGCTGAGAACGGCGCGACCACGAGCACCTTTACGGTGAGTTTCGCGCGCAGCAACCGCGAAATTAGCTGTGGCACGGATCAGCACGTCCTGGATGCAGCCAGGCAGGCCGGTGTGCGTTTGCCTTCCTCGTGCACACAGGGCATGTGCGGCACCTGCAAGGTCAAGCTGGTGTCGGGACAGGTGGAGATGAAACACAACGGCGGCATCCGTCAGCGCGAGATCGACCAGGGCATGGTGCTGCTGTGTTGCAGCAAGCCGCTCTCGGATCTCGTGGTAGAGAAATAGTCTGTTGAATTTGGCGTGTATGCAGGTCGTATTTGGACCGCGTCGCGTTTAGACAAGCAGACGTCGCAAAGCTTACTTCGTGGCGATTTCTGGCTGGTGATTCTAAAGGCTCACCGCGTGTGGCGGGTACAAGGAGATCGACCATGAAAGGCTTGAAAAAGCAGCTGCTTTGCAGTGCCTTGGGGGCTGCGCTGATCACGATGATGGGCGCAAGCATCACAGCGACCGCCGACACGAAGCCGACGATCAAGATCGGCTACGTGGAAGGTTGGGACGATAGCGTGGCGACGTCGAACGTCGCGGCCGAGGTGATCCAAAAACGTCTGGGCTATCCGGTGCAGCTCGTGCCGGTAGCGGCCGGCATCATGTGGCAGGGCGTGGCGCGCGGCGATCTGGATGCGACGCTCTCGGCCTGGCTACCGGTGACGCAGGGCGCGTACTGGGATCAGTTCAAAACCAAGGTGGCAGACCTCGGTACCAACTTCCCGGACGCGAGGATTGGCTTGATCGTGCCGGCTGACGTGCCGGAAGCGAGCATTGCGGATCTTGAAGCGCATAAGGCGGACTTTGGCGGACGCATCGTCGGCATCGATGCGGGCGCTGGGGTGATGAAGAAAACGGACGACGCGATCAAGGCCTATAGCCTCGATTATCAGTTGATGCCGAGTTCGGGCAGTGCAATGACGGCGGAACTTGCGCGCTCGATGCATGCCAATAAACCTGTGATCGTTACGGGCTGGGCACCGCACTGGATGTTTGCGAAGTGGAAGCTCAAGTTCCTCGACGATCCGAAGAAGGTTTACGGCGACGCCGAACACGTCGACAATGTGATCAACCCCGGGCTTGAGACAAAGGCAGCACCCGTGGTTGCGTTTCTAAAGAAATTTCAATGGAAGCCGGGCGAAATCGACAGCGTGATGCTGGCGACGCAGAACGGTGCCAAGCCTGCCGCTGCAGCTGATGCGTGGATTGCCGCTCATGGCGACCGTGTGGATAGCTGGGTGGCTGGAGCGCAGTGATTTTTTGTTTGTCTGGCTGACGGCTTCGGGGTTGTTTTCTTAAGGCGTTGGCCTTTCCTTGCTTTGTTATTGGTCTGGTTTGGTTTTGGTTGTTTTCTTACGGCGTTGGCCTTTCCTTGCATTCTTAGTGGTCTATTAGGTTCGCCCCTGTGCGGGGCGGCACCTACTTTCTTTGCCGCCGCCGCAAAGAAAGTAGGCAAAGAAAGCGGGCTGCAACCGCCAGCCCGTAGTGAGCCATCTCGGTCTTCGACCGGGAACGGCCCAATACGAGACCTGCCCCGGCACCACACGCGCCAGTGACAAAGCATTCATCCGTTCCAGCGTTGCGCTGCGCCCCGCCGTCGGGTAGAGCGTGTTTTGTGGCACGGTTGTCTTCCCAGGTAAACCCATCCGCGACGCGTGCGGAGCGGGGTGGATGAGCGCTGTGCCACTCACGTGGATGGTGCGAGGGGCGGTCTCGTCTTCGGACCACTAACTGACGACTTCCGAGGCGGACACCTACGAGCTGGCGGTTGGAAGCCCGCTTTCTTTGCCTACTTTCTTTGCGGCGGCAAAGAAAGTAGGTGCCGCCCCGCATAGGGGCGAAGCTAATAGACCACTAAGAATGCAAGGAAAGGCCAACGCCGTAAGCGAACAACCCGGGGCAAACCACAAAGAAATCAACGAAAGGCCAACACGGTAGGAACGCAACCAAACAGCCGCGCAGCGAGAAGAATCACAAAACCACAGTCCGCTCCCCATTAATAAAAACGCGCCGCTCGACGAAAGCCTTAACGGCCCTGGCAAGCGTAATACATTCAACATCACGGCCGACTGCCAGCAACCGCTCAGGCCCAAACGAATGATCCACCCGCTCAACAACCTGCTCGATAATAGGCCCTTCATCCAGATCATCAGTAACAAAATGCGCAGTAGCCCCAATCAACTTAACCCCACGCGCGTGCGCCTGATGATATGGCCTCGCCCCCTTAAATCCAGGCAAGAACGAGTGATGAATATTAATCGCCCGCCCGGCAAGCGCACGACTAGTCTGGTCTGAAAGAATCTGCATATACCGGGCAAGAATTATCAACTCAGCACCACTAGACTCAAACAACTCGAGCACCTGAGCCTCCTGCAACGAACGAGTCTCAGCAGAAACAGGCAGATGCCGAAACGGCAATCCATGCTGCACCGCGAGCCCCTCAAGATCAGGATGATTAGAAACAATCCCAACGATATCCATCCTGAGCTCCCCCATCTTCCAGCGGAACAGCAAATCCGCGAGGCAATGCTCGAGCTTGGACACCATGATCAAAACCTTCGGCCGCGCAGCGACATCGTGAATCGCCCAGGTCATATCGAAGTCTGACGCAATAGGCCTAAACTCACGCCGCAAAACGTCAATCTGCAACGAGGCTTCAGCACTAACTCCATGAAACACACAGCGCACAAAAAACCTCGCGCTGATGTCGTCGTCGAAGACCGTCAACTCGTCGACATAACAATGGTGCCGCTCGAGAAAACCAACAACGGCGGCAACCTGGCCTGCCGCGCTCGGGCATGACAGGGTCAGGGCGAACTGATGGGAGCGATCGGTGGCGGGCATGCGGTTCCTTGGCTTCGATAGGGATACCTGCGCAATCGCATGCAGAACGGCGCAACTGCGCGCGCGGGAATGCCAAAGTAAACCAAGCCAGATTTCCCGCGAATAGAATCGAAACGCCGTGATGCTGGTATCGGCGCGTCAGCACGACGCGCTGCAATGCGTCGAAGCAGTCAATGGGCGCGCCGATCCACCTGAGCGCACGGCCGCCGCCGGATATGGCAGCACGCAGGATCGCACTGCGCGTCGCGCCTCACGCGCATTCGTCGAATAACCAGCGCCGGAACAAGGGCACCGCCGCCGCTTCGGGCCGCGCCTGTGGACACACGAGGAAATAGCCGCGCGACGTCACCACCGGCTGGTCGAGCAGCCGCACCAGTTGCCCCGTCGCGAGCAATTCGTCGATCAGCGGAGTCCAGCCCAGCGCGATGCCCTGGTTCATCAGCACCGCATGAATCACCAGCGCGTAGCTGTTAAATGTGATGCCGTGCCGGTCGGCGGGCGGGTGGAGATCGTGAGCGGCAAACCAGTCGCTCCATGCGAGCCAGCGTTCCGGTTCCGTGGGCTGCACATGCAGTAAGGGCAAGCTTGTGAGATCGGCCGGATGGGCGACCTCAGGATGGGCGTCGCGAAACGCCGGCGAGCAAACTGGCGTGACTTCCTCGGTAAACAGGCGCGTCGACGTACACGGCGCCCAGTCACCGTCGCCGAATGCAATGGCGATATCCGCATGGTCGTGGCGCGGATCGAAAGCCGCCTGCGAAGTGATGATCTTTACGTTCACTTCCGGCATCAACTGCTTCAGGCGCGTCAGCCGTGGCATCAGCCAATAGGTCGCAAAACCGAAATCGGTCAGGATCGTCAATTCGCCAGTCGCACGGCGGGCACGAATATCGGCCGTGGCCACACGGATGGTGTCGAGGCTTTGGCGGACCGCCTCGAAGAGCCGTTCGCCTTCCGGAGTGAGCGAAACGCCGCGGTGCCCGCGCGCGAACAGCGGCGTGCCGAGATCTTCCTCCAGTTGCACGACGCGCTGGCTCACTGCCGGCTGCGTGGAGCCGAGCTCGCGCGCCGCCGCCGTAAAGCTGGCAAGGCGCGCTGCCGATTCGAACACCGACAACGTCTGCATCGGCGGCAAACGATCCTGTCTCGGCATAAGTCCCCCTTATGGGTCGATAAGCATTGAGCGTCTTCACAGCGCGTTTGTGAGCGGCAATAGTGAAGACACTCGCGCATGACGCATACATTCCACGGCGCCGCGCGTCAATCGCGTGGAAATCTTCAGATTCTAATCGACCCCGCTCATGAGCCTTAACACAAAGCAGAATATCCTTATCCTGATGGCTGATCAGATGACGCCATTCGCATTGCAGGCCTACGGTCATACTATTTCGCGCACGCCGCGTCTCGATGCCTTGGCCCGCGAAGGGGTCGTATTCGATTCCGCTTATTGCGCGAGTCCCCTGTGCGCGCCGGCGCGCTTCTCGATGCTGGCCGGCAAATTACCGTCGAACATAGGCGCCTACGATAACGCCGCCGAATTTCCGGCGCAAACCCTGACTTTCGCGCACTATCTGCGGGCGGCCGGTTACCGCACCATTCTGTCGGGCAAGATGCATTTCTGCGGTCCGGATCAGTTGCACGGCTTCGAGGACCGGCTGACAACCGACATCTATCCGGCTGACTTCGGCTGGGTGCCCGACTGGTCGCAGCCTGAAGTGCGCCCAAGCTGGTATCACAACATGAGTTCGGTGCTCGACGCCGGCCCGTGCGTACGCACCAACCAGCTTGATTTCGACGACGAGGTTACCTTTACCGCTCGCCAGAAGCTCTTCGACATCGCCCGCGAACGTCAGGCAGGGCGCGATCAACGGCCATTCTGTCTGGTCGCCTCGCTCACGCATCCGCACGATCCGTATGCGATTCCGCAGGAATACTGGGACTTGTACCGTGACAACGAGATCGACCTGCCACGCACTTCGCTCACTGCCGAGCAAAGCGATCCGCACTCGCGGCGCCTGCGCATCGTCTGCGAAACCGACCGCACGCCGCCCACCGAGCAGCAGGTGCGCAATGCCCGCCACGCTTATTACGGCGCGCTTTCGTACGTCGATCGTCAATTCGGCGCCATTCTCGATGCGCTCAATGCCACGGGACTCGCTGACGACACCATCGTGATCGTCACGTCCGATCACGGCGAGATGTTGGGCGAGCGCGGCCTTTGGTACAAAATGACCTGTTTTGAAGGTGGCATTCGCGTGCCGCTGATCGTGCATGCACCGAAGCGCTTCGCCGCCCATCGCGTGTCCGCGTCGGTGTCGCACCTCGATCTGCTGCCGACGCTCGTCGAACTCGCGACCGGCGCGCGCCGCACCGAGTGGCCGGACTCCGTCGACGGCCGCAGCCTCGTGCCGCATCTGCAGGGCGACGGCGGTCACGACGAGGCGATCGGCGAATACCTGGCTGAAGGCGCGCTGGCGCCGATCGTCATGATCCGGCGCGGCGACTTCAAGTACATTCATTCGCCGGTCGATCCAGACCAGCTCTACCACCTGGCCAATGACCCGCAAGAGCTCACCAACCTCGCCACGAGTCCCGCATTTGCCGACGTGCTTGAAGCATTCCGAGCCGAAGCAGCAGGCCGCTGGGATCTGCCGAGGCTGCACGAAGCAGTGCTGGCGAGCCAGCGGCGGCGCCGCTTTCATTTCGAAGCCACGACGCAGGGCCGCATTCAGTCATGGGACTGGCAGCCGTTCAACGACGCCAGCCAGCGCTACATGCGCAATCACATCGAACTCGACACGCTCGAAGCGATGGCGCGTTTCCCTCGCGTGACACCATAGCCGGCAGCTGAACCGATTGAACGCATCAAGCGCGTCGAGCGAAATTTAACAAACTGACCGTACCGGAGCTCACCATGAAACGACGTTGGACTTTATTGCTTTCCACGTTATTAGCCTCGTTGTTCGGCCTCGCGAGCGTCGCGGCCACTGCGGCGGACCCGCAAAGCTGCACGCAGGTACGTATGGCCGATCCGGGCTGGTCCGATATCGACGCGACCAATGCCGTCACCGGTCTGCTGTTGAAGGGACTGGGCTATCAGCAGAACGTATCCAACCTGTCGGTGCCGATCACGTATCAAGGCCTTAAGAAAGGGCAGATCGACGTTTTCCTCGGCAACTGGATGCCTGCCCAGGGGCCGCTGGTGAAGCCCTTCGTCGAGGAACATTCGGTCGACGTACTGCACGCCAACCTGACCAATGCGAAGTTCACGCTCGCCGTGCCGGACTATGTTGCCGCTGCGGGCGTGCATTCGTTCGCGGACCTCGTCAAGCACGCGGACCAGTTCGACGACAAGATCTACGGCATCGAACCGGGCGCGCCGGCTAACCAGAACATCAAGAAAATGATTGCCGACAAGGCGTTTGGCCTCGGTGACTGGAAGCTGGTCGAGTCGAGCGAGACGGGCATGCTGACCCAGGTGGAACGGGCGGTGCGGGACAAAAAGTGGATAGTATTTCTCGCGTGGGAACCGCATCTGATGAACACCAAGTTCCATCTCACGTATCTCTCGGGCGGCGATGCGTACTTCGGCCCGAACTACGGTGGCGCCACTGTCAACACGGTTACGCGAGCGGGCTTCGCGGGACAATGTACGAACCTCGCGAAGTTGTTCCAGCAGGTCACGTTCAACGTCGACCTCGAAAACCAGATCATTACCAATGTGCTGCAAAACAAAGTCGATGTGAATACGGCCGCGCTCCATGCGTTGCAGGCCAATCCTGAGTTGCTGTCAACGTGGCTCAAAGGCGTGACGACCATTAGTGGTGCAGATGGTTTGCATGCGGTTCAAGCGTCGTTAGGGCTGCACTAGCGTCAACAAACAGCATGACAAGCGCTCCTGAAGAAGCGCGTCATGCTCGTTGCATCGCGGCACTTCTTTAGCATTTTCCCTCGTTGTCGCAATCAGACCAATCGGCGTCGCCTGTGGTCGAGTTGCCGGAAATATGGGCTTGTACTGTCCCATCATCGTCGCTTTGATTGCGTGCAAACACGCGGCGAGCGCTCCAAAGACGGCGCGTCATTCCAGCAAGCTCGGGCCGTTCCGCTGCTTTCTGCGCGGAACGCTCTTCCCATCGACAAAGGCAAGAGAGAACGACACAATGAAAAGAAAGAGTGCCGCAGCACTGTCCGGCGTAGCCTTCGCGCTCGCCAGCGTCCCCACCGTCAGTCAGGCCCAAAGCAGCGTCACGCTGTATGGGATTGTGGATGCGGGCATCACCTATGTCAGCAATACCGGGGGCTCGCACGTCGAGAAGTTCGACGATGGCATCGCGTATGGCAATCGCTTTGGCTTCAAGGGTAGCGAAGATCTGGGTGGTGGATTGTCTGCGGTGTTCGTCCTTGAAAGCGGCTTTCACCTCGGCACGGGAAATCTGGCCTTCGGCGGCGCTGAATTTGGCCGACAGGCGTATGTCGGCCTGAAGAACCAATGGGGCACGCTGTCGTTCGGCAATCAGCTCGACCTGACCAATGAGATGGTGTCGATCTACAACATCTCGGCATGGGGCAGCGGTTATGCGATCCACCAAGGCGACTTCGATCGCTTCAACGGCGACCGCCTGCCGAACTCGGTGAAGTTCCTCTCGAATGACTTCTCGGGCTTTACCTTTGGCGGCTTGTATTCGTTCGGTGGCGTCGCGGGCGACTTCCATCAGAACAGTGCTTACAGCCTGGGCGCACACTACGCGAACGGTCCGTTCACGATGGGGATGGCGTACACGCAGTTGAACAATCCATTCGGCATCTACGCATTCGATCCGTACGCGATGATCGGCACGAGCACCTTCCTCGGTCGGCCGACAATCAGCGTTAATCCGACCACCGGTGCGATTACCGATCTCTATTCGAGCACCTCGTTTGCGGTCGACAAGCAGGGCACTTTCGGCGTCGGCACCAGCTATGCAATCGGCAATGTGACGTTGAACGCGGACTATACGTACACGACGATCAAGGGCAACGGCGAGTCGTCGCATATGCAGGTCGGCGAAGGCGGCGCGAACTGGCAGATCACGCCGTCTTTCAGTGCGGTTGGCGGCTACCAGTACACGAGCTTCGAGGGACACCACTGGAATCAGGGCACGCTCGGGCTGCATTACCTGCTGTCGAAGCGCACGGACGTGTATATCTCCGGCGACTATCTGAAGGCATCGAGCGGCGTGGATGCGGTGATCGGGTATAGCTTTACGCCGTCCACGACGAGCACGCAGGCGGACGTGCGGATCGGCATGCGGCATTCGTTCTAAATTGCATCTGCGAGAGCGCCGCTGGCCAGGACTGTCGTCGGGGCGCCCAAGCTACCCAGCCGCCTTGCAGTGAGGGTTTCCGCCGGTCAGTCCACGGTAACGTTCTGCGGCGGCGCCTCCGTCTTATCTGCCACCCCCGCATTCCCCAACGGACTACGATCCCTGCGCGGACTTGCCCCAAACCGTGCCCGGTAGGTGCGCGAAAAGTGCGACGGCGATTCGAACCCACATGCCACGCAGATCGACGTGATCGTCATGTCAGTCTGCTGCAGTAACTCACGCGCACGATTGAGCCGTAGCTGCTGATAGAAATGCGTCGGCGTGTCCTTGAGCGCAGCGGAAAACAGCCGCTCCAGTTGCCGTCGCGTCACGCCTATCTCCTGCGCGAGTTCGTCCGGTGCGAGCGGGTCTTCCATATGCTGTTCCATCACGCCAATTACCTGGATTAGCTTACGGTTGTGCACGCCGTAACGTGCGGCGATTTCCATACGCTGATGGTCCGAGCGCTGCCGGATCCGGCTGACCACAAACTGCTCCGAGACAGCGGACGCCAGCGCCGCGCCATGATTGCGGCCAATCAGGTCGAGCATCATGTCGATGGACGCCGTGCCGCCTGCACACGTGATGCGGTGCCCGCTGATCTCGAACAGTTCCTGACTGGCCGTAAGCGACGGATAGCGCTCGGAAAACGCCGACAGCGCTTCCCAATGCAAGGTCAGGCTGTCTGCGGGTCTGAAGAGGCCCGCTTCGGCGAGAATAAAACTGCCAGTGTCGATTCCGCCCAAGGTCGCGCCTTCACGGTCCAGCCGTTTGAGCCAGCTACCGAGCCCGCGCGTATAGCAGGCGAGCGGCTCGAACCCGGCCACCACGAACAGTGTTTGCGCGTGCTTGACCGCGTCGAAGGCCGCCTCGGCGCTCAGCGAAATACCGTTGCTTGCGGCCACCGGCGCCCCATCGATGCTGAGGATATGCCAGCGGTACAGGTTGTCGCGGAAGCGGTTCGCCACCCGCAACGGCTCGACTGCTGACATGAAGCCGATCGCCGAAAAGCCCGGCAGCAACAGAAACGAAATATCTTCGGGCATCGTGCGGCGACTCGGGCGTGGGCAAGCGTTTTGGGGAACGGGCAAAAGCGTAACAAGCGGGGCACGCGGCGGCAAGGTTCGTCAATATTCGCCGCCATGACGTTGTAAACGCCCCCTCATTGTGCCGTGTGGCCGATGCTGCACCGCACCTGCCGCCATGCTGGTTTTCCCTCATGGTCGCGGCGAGGCAAGAACGGGTCGCTGACGGTCGCTTTGCGCAGAATATGAGCTTGTACCTTTACGTCACACCACGCAGTCCAGCATGTCCGGTTGGCCGCCCGCTGTGCGGCCTGATTCGAAACACGCAATCAAACGTGTCCGAAAGGGGAATGTCATGAAGTTGAGCGTCAAAGCCTTGCCCGTCTGTCTTGCGGCCGCTGTTGCCTCATTTGCCGCCGCGGTCGTTTTTGCGCAGCCGGCCTTCGCGCAGGATCCGGAGTCCTGCCGCGCGGTGCGCTTTGCCGATATCGGCTGGACCGACATTACGTCCACCACTGCACTCGCTTCTACCGTATTCGAAGGGCTCGGCTATCAGCCGGTGACGACCGTGGCTTCGGTGCCGATCTCGTTCGCCGGGCTCAAGACCAAGCAGCTCGACGCTTCGCTCGGCTACTGGTGGCCGGTGCAGGAAAAGGCCATTGCGCCGTTCGTCGACGCGAAGGCGATCAACGTGTTGCAACCGCCTAACCTGACCGGCGCCAAGGCCACCTTCGCGGTGCCGACCTACGAATACGATGCGGGCCTCAAGACCTTCGCGGATATCGCAAAGCATCGCGCCGAACTCGACGGCAAGATCTACGGCATTGAGCCCGGCAGTAGTGCGAACGCGGCGATCCAGAAGATGATCGCGACCAACCAGTTCGGCCTCGGCGGTTTCAAGCTGATCGAGTCGAGCGAGGCAGGCATGCTGGTGACGGTCGATCGCGCCGTGCGCGACAAGAAATGGGTGGTGTTCCTGGGCTGGGAACCGCATCCGATGAACATCACCATTGACATGAAGTATCTGAGCGGCAGCGATGGCGTGTTCGGCCCCAACGATGGCGATGCGCGCGTCTACACGCTGACCTCGACGGACTTTCTGGCCCGCTGCCCGAATGCGGGCAAGCTGGTCAGCAACCTGCACTTCACGACCCAGCTTGAAAACGTTGTCATGCAATCGGTGATGAACAAGGAAAAGCCCGCTGATGCCGCCAAAGACTATCTGAAGAAGAACCCGCAGGTGCTTGACGCGTGGCTCGCGGGCGTGAAGACCTATGACGGCAAGGATGGGTTGCCGGCGGTGAAGGCTTATCTCGGCCTTTGACCGGCGTACTTACGCAAAGGAAGAAGTCCAAAACACTGCCGCAGCAAGCTGAATCTGCAAACAAACAAACAAACAAACGAACGAACAGGACTTGGCACGCATGAACCATGAAGTAATCGTGACCTGTGCGGTCACCGGCGCAGGCGACACCGTCGGCAAACACCCGGCTATTCCGGTGACCCCGAAGCAGATCGCCGAGGCCGCGATCGAAGCCGCGAAAGCGGGCGCCACCGTCGCACATTGCCATGTGCGCGATCCAAAGACGGGGCGTGGCAGCCGTGACCCGAATCTGTATCGGGAAGTGGTGGACCGCATCCGATCGTCGGGCACCGACGTGATCATCAACCTCACGGCAGGCATGGGCGGCGATCTCGAGATCGGCCCCGGCGAGGACCCGATGCGCTTTGGCGCGAGCACCGATCTGGTCGGCGGTCTCACGCGTCTCGCCCATGTCGAGGAACTATTGCCGGAAATCTGCACGCTCGATTGCGGCACGCTCAATTTTGGTGATGGCGATTACATCTACGTTTCTACACCCGCGCAACTGCGTGCCGGTGCAAAACGCATCCAGGAACTGGGCGTGAAGCCGGAACTGGAAATCTTCGATACCGGGCACCTGTGGTTTGCCAAACAGTTATTAAAGGAAGGACTCCTTGATGCGCCGCCGCTGTTCCAGATCTGTCTCGGCATTCCGTGGGGAGCGCCCGCTGACACGACGACGATGAAGGCCATGGCTGACAATCTGCCGCCCGGCGCGCATTGGGCGGGCTTCGGCATCGGCCGCATGCAGATGCCGATGGTGGCCCAGGCGATGCTGCTCGGCGGCCATGTGCGCGTCGGCCTCGAAGACAACATCTGGCTCGACAAGGGTGTTCACGCAACCAATGGCACGCTGGTACAGCGCGCGGTCCAGATCATCGAGCGGCTTGGCGGACGGGCGCTCACTCCGGCGGAAGGGCGCAAGAAGCTCGGTCTGCTGGCGCGCGGCGAGCGGCTACTGGAACGCCGTGCGGTCGAACAATTCGCATGAAGATGCACAACCGACACCTCTTCGCAAAGGATCGTCAGCAATGGCAGTGATCGTCGATATCAAGACATTTGCAGCAATCGGGGCAGGCGTAATCGGCAGTGGCTGGGTGGCACGCGCGCTGGCTCATGGACTCGATGTGGTGGCATGGGATCCGGCGCCCGGTGCCGAGAAGCAGTTGCGCGACAACGTCGCGAACGCGTGGCCCGCGCTGGAGCGGGTCGGGTTGGCGCCGGGGGCGTCGCAGGATCGTTTGCGGTTTGTTAGTACAATTGAAGAATGCGTGGCGCAGGCGGATTTCATTCAGGAAAGCGCACCTGAACGAGAAGAGCTCAAGCTCGCGTTGCACGAGCAGATCAGCCGTGCCGCGAAACCGGACGCGATTATCGGGTCGTCCACGTCGGGTCTGCTGCCAAGCGACTTCTATGCGCGAGCCGTTCATCCCGAGCGTTGTGTGGTCGGGCATCCGTTCAATCCGGTGTATCTGCTGCCGCTCGTGGAAGTGCTGGGCGGCGAGCGCACGGCGCCTGCTGCGATTGAAGCGGCCATCAGGATCTATCGTTCGCTCGGCATGCGGCCGCTGTGGGTGCGCAAGGAAGTACCGGGTTTCATCGCCGACCGTCTGCTCGAAGCGTTATGGCGCGAAGCGCTGCATCTGGTCAACGAAGGCGTGGCAACGACCGGCGAGATCGACGATGCGATCCGCTTCGGTGCGGGGATCCGCTGGTCGTTCATGGGCACGTTCCTGACCTACACGCTCGCCGGCGGCGATGCGGGGATGCGCCATTTCATGCAGCAGTTCGGTCCGGCGCTGGAGTTGCCGTGGACCAAACTGGTGGCGCCGAAGCTCACGGACGAACTGATCGACCGCGTGGTCGACGGCACCGCCGAACAGGTCGGGCCGCGTTCGATAAAGGCACTCGAGCGTTATCGTGACGATTGCATCACCAGCGTACTCGCGGCGATAGACGAGACCAAGGCGCGTCACGGCTTGCGTCCGGAAGACTGACCGCGGTAGCCTTGAGAGTCATTGTGCGAGCAAGGGAGACCATTGAAGATGCCGAATAACGTACCGCTACCCACATACCGCAATACCGTGCGCGCGGAGTGGGTGGACTACAACGGCCACTTGCGCGACGCGTTCTACATGCTGATTTTCAGCTTCGCAACTGATGAGCTGATCGATCAGATTGGTCTGCCCGATGCGGTTCGCCGTGCACGTGGCCGTTCAATCTACACGCTCGAGGCGCATATCAATTACCTGCACGAGATCAAGGAGGGCGCTCAGGTAAGCGTCGAGATGCGGCTGCTTGCGCATGACGCGAAGCGCCTGCATCTGTACCTCGAGATGTTTGCCGATGGTGGCGCGGAACCGGTAGCGGCGAGCGAACAGATGCTGTTGCACGTCGATACCAGCGGCCCGCGGTCAGTGGCGTTCGATGACGATGTCTCCGGGCACGTGCATGCACTCGCGACTGCGCATGCAGCGCTACCTCCTCCGACTTACGCGCGGAGCGTGATCGGCTTGCCGGCGAAAGTGCGCGGCTAGTTCGCGGGCACAGAACACCGGAGTGCAAAGGAGCGGGACCATGCTCGAGCGTGAAATCGCTGCGTTCGTCGAACGAACCTACGCGATCTATCCCGCCAATACCGCAACACTGCCGGCCGTGCAGCAGCGCGCGATCTACGATCGCTACGCCGCCGCCTTTACGCCGCCATTGCCTGCGGGCGTGCAAGTGGAGAACGCCAGTTTCCGGACGCGATTGGGCCATTCAATCCGGTTGCGTTTGTATCGCCCTAGTGCGCAAGGTCCAGAGCCAATGGGCACCTTGCTGTTCTTTCATGGCGGCGGTTTTGTGGTCGGCTCGCTGGACAGTCACGAGATCGTGACGGCGCGCCTCGCGGCCGATACGGGCCTATGTGTGATCGCAGTGGATTACCGTCTCGCGCCCGAACACCGCGCGCCCGCCGCGCATGACGACTGCCTTGAAGTCACCCTCGCGGCGCTCGAAGGCCGCTTGCCGTTCGCATCGTTGCCGGCGCCGTTACAGCTCGCCGGTGACAGCGCGGGCGGCAATCTGGCGGCGAGTGTGGCGATGGCGTTGCGCGATCGCGGGATAGACGGAGTGCGTGGCATGGCGCTGATTTACCCGATGCTGGGCGCCGAACCGCAGTTGCCGGCCCGCGATACTGAAGCGCACGCGCCGATGCTGAGTCTCGCCGACGTCTACGCCTTCCGGCGTCTTTACTGGGGCGGCAGGTGGGATGAAAGGCACGATGACACGGCGGCGCTAGCATGGACGCTACCACTTCATGCAGGCCGCTTCGACGGCTTGCCCAGGACTCTCGCGATTGGTGTCGAACATGACCCGTTGCGCGACGACGCACGCGTCTTCGCAGAGCGAATCCGTGCAGCGGGCGGCCAGGCTCAAGCGTGGCCAGGCACGGGACTGGTACACGGCTGCTGGCGTGCGCTATCGACAAGCCCAGCCGTGCAACAACTGCACGCCACCGTCTGTCGCTTCCTGATCGAGACCGCGCAGGGGCGCGACTAACTTTCCGCGTTGCTTACGCCGCGGCTTTCAATTCCCCAACCAGGCTGCACAGCGTCTCTACGGAAATCATCGCGGAGGCGTTTGAGGGCGCGGGGCGTTCGGCCGGCTTGAACACGGCATCGCCGCGACGGATCTTGCGGCGCGACACCGCGCACGTGCCGGATGTATGCGCGGAGCGGCGGCGCCAGCGCTGCTCGCCGTAGTGGCAGCGCCCAGGCTCGACCCAGCGGATCACCAGCGTGGTGTCGGAGCGCTCCAGAATCTCGATACGTACGCCATTGGCACCGTCAAGGGGGAAGGACTCTATGGTCTTCATCGTCGGCTCCGTATATGTGGTGTGGCGAATGTATTCCTGCGCGAGCCTGAGAGCCATTGTGTGCCAGTTGAAACACTGTTCTCGAAATAGCAACAATGCCACTTGACTTCAGCGAAGATACGAAAAGACGTGGGTTTGCGGGTCGCTCAGTGCGCTTTTTTCTTATAGGGCGGATTTTTGCAACGCAGTGTTGTTTGCAGCGCGACGTGCGGTGGCGTGCAATTGGCGAGGCGGAGGGCGTGAGGCGCTGACTCCTTTAAGATATCAGCATTGACGAGCCGAGCCGGGGCTAGTGTAGCTGGTTTGCGATTTTCCGGTCGGCTCGTGCACATATTTCAGAGAGGTCACATGGTCATACCCCCGCCCGCAGCGTCGCCTAAATCTGAGCCACCGAATCGTCAGAAAATGCAGCAGGCGGCGTCCGCGGCGCTGTACATCGGCCTAGTGCTGCTGGCCTTGTGGATCATCCGCGATTTTCTGCCGGCCGTCGGCTGGGCCTGTGTGATCGCGATCGCGCTGTGGCCGCTGCTCCGCAAAATCGAAGATCACGACTGGTTCACGGGACGCACCACGCTGGTCGCCACCATCCTGACGCTGGGCGTTGCTTTGCTGGTGGTGTTGCCGGTTGCAATCGGCGTCGGCCAGGCAACCCATGAAGCGCACGATATGCTGGCCTGGTTCAAGGACGTGCAGGAAAACGGCATCGCCCTGCCGGACGCCGTGCGGCGCTTGCCGTTCGGCTCGCAGCAGGTGAGCGCGTGGTGGCAAGCGAATCTCACCCAGCCGCTGCGCGAGTCACCCGCCATGAAGGGGCTGCACGGTCAAGCCGTCGTCACGTTCGGCCGGCACTTCGGCGCGCGCGCCGCCCGGATTCTGGTGGTGTTCGGTTTTATGCTGGTTACGCTATTTGTTATTTTCCAGGCGGGACCGCGCCTTTCGGGGGCATTGCTCAAAGGGGCGCGGCGCGCCTTCGGTAGCAACGGCGCGCAGTTGCTCGAGCGGATGGCCGCCGCGGTGCGCGGCACGGTGGCAGGGCTTGTGGTGGTGGGGATCGGTGAGGGCGCGTTGCTCGGGATCGCTTATGGCGTGGCCGGCGTGCCGCACGCCACGCTCCTTGGGTTCGTGACCGCGGTCGCCGCCATGCTGCCGTTCTGCGCGCCCATCGTGTTCTGCGGCGCGGCCCTGTGGCTCTTCGCGCAGGGGATGATGGCGTGGGCCGTCGGCCTCGCTGTGTTCGGCTTCGTGGTCGTGTTCATCGCGGAACACTTCGTGCGGCCGGTGATCATCGGCAACTCGACCCGCTTGCCGTTCCTGTTGGTGCTGTTCGGGATTCTGGGTGGCGCTGAGACCTTCGGGCTGCTGGGCCTCTTCATCGGCCCCGCACTGATGACGGTGCTGATGGTGCTGTGGAAAGACTGGGTGCGGTAGCGCCCAGGTTTGCGCTTGCGCGGCGGCCGTTGCCGGACTAATGGTCCGGCGGCTGCTGTGCTGCCGGTTTGGCGCAGGCGAGGGTGTATTTCAACGCGGCAGGTAGCAACGCGCTCCAGACGTCCCACGTGTGAGCGCCGTTGATGATGCGCAGCGCCGCCGGGTTACCCGCCAGCCGCAGGTTGGTATAGAGCACGGAAGCGTCGGCCTGGATCGTCAGGTCGTCGTCGCCGGCGCCGATGAATATCGGCAGCCGGTATGGGCCGCTCATATAGCGGTCCCATTGCGCCGGATAGTTGAGCGCATGCCACACATGCAGATCGAACTGGCGCTCGCCGAACACGCCGACCCGGCGTGCGGCTGACGTCGGCGGCGGTTCGTTTGGATAGATCGCTGGGCTCAGCAGCATGGCCCCGCAGAACTGCTCCGGCTGCGTCATCGCATAGCGCAGCGCGCCGAAGCCGCCCATCGAGACTCCGCCGATCATCCGCCCGTTGCGCTGATTCGCCACCGCATACTGCGTTTCGATTTCGGGCAGCAGGTCGCTGAAGAACGCCGTCTCCATTTGCTCCTTGCGATCCACATACCAGTCCGTGCCGCCTTGCGGCATCACGATGACAACGGGCGGAATCTCCTTGCGTTCGATCAGCGTATCCGCAGTGCTCTGCAGATGGCCCTGTGAGATCCAGTCGTTGGCGTTGCCGTTGTTGCCGTGCAGAAGGTACAGCACCGGGTAGCGCGGGCCGTTGATTCGATAGCCGGTGGGCAGGTAGACCGTGTAGGCCCAGTCGCGCTCGAGCGCGGTTGCATGAAAACTGCGGCTGACGATCGTGCTGGCGAAGGCGGACGTGCTGCTGGCGGCAGCTAAGGCCATCGCCGCAACGGCGGTGAGGGCGAGCGAAAGCAGTGCGGAATGTGACAGTCTGAACATGGCGGTGAAAGAGGGGCCTTAACTGGAGACGCCACCCGTTGCCCTGGCGCGCCACGTGAGCATTCGCGCAAGTGGCTCGAACGCCCATGCGACCGCGAACAGCGCGCCGACCGCCACGGCATCCGCGACGAGCCCGAGCGGTATGTCGAGATACCCGTCGGTGGCGGTGTACAGCAGCGAATCGACCACCAGCGAGATCACCGCGCCTGCCACGAAGCACAACAACCCCTTGCGGCCGATCATGCCCACCCACGGCAGCCATTGCGCCAGCTTCTTCGCCCAACCGAGCCGGATAAGGTTAGCGACGAGCCACGCAATCGCCAGAAAATTGCCTGCACGCAGCCATGAGAGGTTCTGCTTGAAACTGCCGTCGAGCGGGGTGCGCTCAACAAACAGTTTGTAGTACGCAGCAGCCACGACAATGCCGAACGCCAGCATGCTGACGAACCATCCTGTCCGATGCGCGCTGATCTTCTGGTAAACCGGCTGGCAACGCGTCAGGATTCCAAGCACAAACAGCAGTTGCCAGGCGAGCGGATTGAAGTCCCATTGCGTGTCTTCGACGGCGGGCAGATACCCGCCTAACGAGCGGGCCACCGCCCACAGCGCGAGGCTGCCGGCCAGCAGCCACCACGGCCGGCGGCGCGCGAGCGGCAGCACGAGCGGCACGCTCAGCGCGAAGAACGCATACATGGGCAGCACCGACGCCAGATAGGGCTGACGCCGGAACAGCAGGATATCGCGCAGCGCGGCGAGGGGCGCGTCCATGAAATCGTCGAGGTCGGTGATGGTCAGATTCGGTGCGTCGACGCTGAAGGCGATCAGGACCGCACTGACCAGCAGCATCAGGCCGGCCGTGACGAGGAACGCGCGATAAATCTCGAACGACCGGCGCAGGAAGCGATGCCGGGCGGCTGCCTCGGTGCGGCGCTCGGCGAGCTTGGCGTAGGCCGTTGCGGTGGCAAAGCCGCCAAGGAACACGAACACCTCGGCTGCATCGCACAGCGCATAGGCGTGTAGCGTGACGCGCGAGAGAATGCTGCCGCCAATGTGATCGACCACGATGAACAGCAGGACGAGTCCGCGAAAGAAGTCGAGTTCGAGCAGACGGGAGGGGGACTTTTGCATTGCGTATTACCGAAGAGAGTTCTGTTGGCCGAAGCCATTGCTTACGTAATTATTTCATGGTCTTACGATTGAGTGTGCGCAAGCGCGTTCGGCCGGTTGGCATAGGCCGCGTGGCAGCCGGTCCGCTCGCCCGAATCCAGTTGGAGCACCGCAAGCCGACCCCCAATCCCTAACCCGAAGTTCCAGTGGCGACTGGGCGAGTTAGCCCTTGTGCCACATGCACTCGGGTTGAGTTCGGGGTTCCGGTTTCTGTCTACGGGTAGATCTGT